>JAFQEZ010000069.1 GCA_017398805.1 Bacteroidaceae bacterium
ACTAAGCGTAAATGAGGATTTTGAAGGCAAACGTAACACAGAAAATTTGTGCAAACGAGTTAAATGCAAAGTTTACTTTGCTATTTTACAACGAGTGTTGCCAAATTTCGGGTACCAAATTTACTTTTTAGTCACCCCCTTTTTGTTAACGGCAACAGAATAACGGTTCACCGGTTGGTGAACCGTTATTGTTATACAACCCCGTAGAACACTGCACCTAAGATAGCAGCAAGGAGCAGAATGAGTATCGGGCTTACCTTGAAGAATTTCATTGCCACAAAGGCTGCAATGAACAGCGTCACACTTACCCAGAACTGCAAAGGCGTATTGCCGGGCGATCCGAAGTTCTCTTCGGTCATAAGAATAAGGGCTGCAGAGGCAACCAGACCCACTACCGCAGGACGCAGTCCCTTGAAGACAGCCTCAACCGAAGGGTTCTTGCTATATTTAATAAGGTAACGGCTAACGATGAGCATCAGCACGATTGAGGGCAGCATCACAGCAAAAGAGGCGACCAATGAACCTATGACTGCAAGCCATTCAGGCGCGCCACTGTTCAGCACCGCCGTGTAACCCACATATGTTGCTGAGTTTATCCCGATAGGGCCTGGAGTCATCTGGCTTATCGCCACAATATCAGTAAATTCCGAGGCAGAGAGCCATGCATGGCGCGTTACCACCTCGCCCTGAATCACCGACAACATGCCATAGCCTCCACCGAAAGAGAAGAGGCCAATCTTAAGGAATGTATAGAAAAGCTCCAGAAAAATCATCATGCCTATAAGGTCATATATATATGTTATCTGTTATCTGTTATCTGTCATCTGTTATCTGTTCTCTATTCTCTGTACTCTGTCATCTGTACTCTGTCATCTGTACTCTAACCTCTCCCCCACAAGAAACCTGCCAAACCGGCCACTATTATAATATAAATAGGTGAAACGCCGAATGCCACAATCAACAAAGCCGACAGCACAGGAATCCATGCCGTACTCCACCCCAACTTGGCACTCCTCGCAAGATTGAACACAGGCACAGCTATCAACGCAACAACCACAGGTCTAATACCCATGAAAGCATTGTTCACAACCTCGATATGACGGAACTGACGGAAGAAAAGTGCAATGAGCAATATTATCACAACCGAGGGAAGTACACACCCGAATGCCGCTGCAAGCGCGCCGCTCCTGCCCCTTCTCTTGTTACCTATGAACACTGCCATATTGACGGCAAATACACCGGGCGCCGACTGCGCCACTGCAAGCAGGTCAACGAACTCCTCTTTACCCAGCCATCCATTCTTCTCCACCACATCGCGCTGGATGAGCGGAATCATCGCATACCCCCCACCGAAGGTGAATAGGCCTATGCGAAAGAACGTTGTAAACAGTTTAAAAAGAGGGGTTGGCATTGTGATAGATTAAAAATTAAAGGTCACTAAAGAGAAATAAGGGGAATTAAAGCATATTAATGCTCCTTAATTCCCCTTGATAGCAACTCAAAAGTATACTATGAATGTCTTGTGTTTAGTTCTGGACAGTGTATTTAAGTTCATAAAACTTCGGTCATATACAAGCGACAAATTCTGAACACTTCCTCTCTAAAGAGAACAAGCAAAATTATCATTATTATAACTATTGTTGCAATCCATTTGTGCTTTATCAACCAAGTAAAAAGCACCGAAAATATCCAATACGGCACTAACAATAGAAAAAACGGTAATGACAAAACAATATAAATCCCATACTCAACACTAGCCGCAAACTCAGAATTCGAAGATTCCGAATTAAACCTTATTGCATCATAGGCCTTTTTCTGAAGATTGTAAAAACTATTATAAATACTTAATATTATACCAACTGGTATCAGGAGGATCAGTGCGCAAAGAACAATCAGTATTGAAATACTTTTAACGACTTTTTCAATAATCGTTTCACCCTCAAATTCTACCAACTCATCCCATTTATCTCTCACTCTAAAAAGGAATGGATTTGACGTATCTCTTTCTGAATTATATACCATATAATCTAACTGTCTAGTTTATTACCAAATTTTTGTTAGTTGGAAACTTGCTTACTCACAACTTTGACTTCGTCGAACATCGGCCGCAAGCTCCCATCCACTCATTTGCACGAGCTTTACACTTTCACTTTTCAGTTTTCCGTTTTCAGTTTTCCGTTTTCAGTTTTCCGTTCTATCAGCTACCCAATTGTAAGCATTGCGGAATATCTCAATCCATGGAGTGACATCATCACCTACATGGTTGGCAGGATATGTCGCACACTGCCATGGGAAGATTGCACGCTCGGGGTGAGGCATCATAGCCACGTGACGGCCGTCGGCACTTGCAAGAGCAGCTACATTGTAATCGGAACCGTTGGGGTTCGCAGGATATCCCTCGTATGCATACTGCGCCACGATGTTGTACTTCTCGGCATCGTAAGGCAGAGAGAACTTGCCCTCACCGTGAGCAACCCACACGCCAAGACGGCTGTTAGAGAGTGAACCGAACAGAACGCTGTTGTTCTCAGGAATGTTCACACCCACGAAAGAAGACTCGAACTTGTGCGAATCGTTGTGGAGCATACGACCACGCTCGGCATATTCAGGATTTATGAGGTTGAGTTCCATCATCAGCTGGCAACCGTTACAGATACCCAGTGACAATGTATCCTCGCGCTGGTAGAAGCGGTCAAGTGCAGCCTTCGCCTTTGGATTGAAGAGGAAGCCTCCTGCCCATCCCTTGGCAGATCCGAGAACATCGGAGTTGGAGAATCCACCGCAGAAGACGATGAAGTTCACCTCGTCAAGAGTCTCACGGCCGCTGATAAGGTCGGTCATTGTAACATCCTTAACGTCAAAGCCCGCAAGATACATTGCATATGCCATCTCACGCTCGCCGTTTGTACCCTTCTCGCGGATGATTGCCGCACGTACACCCGATTTCTCGCGGCGGTCGGCCGACATTCCGTAACTTGAAAGCATACCGTTGAAGCGTGCAGGCAGGCGGAAACGCAGAGGCTGGTTCTTATAGTTCTTCAAGCGCTCGCTTGCACAGCCGTTGAAGCTCTGCTTGAGGTCCATGAGATATGAACTGTCGAACCATACATCGCGGTAGTGCTCAATATCGAACAGACGTGTACGCTTATCCTTTGATACTGCAATATGACGCTTTTCGCAAGGTACACCAATCTTCACGAAACAGATACCTGCATCGTCAAGTATCGACTGCATGCGGCACTTGTCCTTGTCTGCAACCTGGATTACCAGTGCAGGGTTCTCGGCAAAGAGAAGTTTCACGATATCCTTCTCGACAACGCCGTTGAGGTCAATTTCCATACCGCCGATCGTGTTCGCGAAACACATCTCGAGAAGAGTTGTGATGAGACCACCGGCAGATATATCATGACCTGCCATTACAAGGCCCTCATCAACAAGTTTCTGTACTGCATCGAATGCCTCGGCGAAATATTCGGGGTTGGCAACTGTTGGTACATCGTCACCCACGCAGTTGAGGGTCTGCGCAAATGCAGAACCGCCCAGACGCAAGTGGTCGAAGCTGAAGTCGATATGATAGAATGCACTCTTGGGTTCGTTCACCATTACAGGAGAAACCACCTTGCGTACATCAGAAACCTCACCGCCGGCTGATACTATCACAGTACCCGGGCTTATCACCTTTGTACCGTCGGGGTACTTCTGTGTCATTGAGAGTGAATCCTTACCTGTAGGAACATTTATATTGAGTGCACAGCAGAAGTCGCTGAGTGCCTCCACGCCACGATAGAGACGCGCATCCTCACCCTCCTGTGAGCGGCAAGGCCACATCCAGTTTGCACTGAGCGAAATACTCTTGATACCGTTTGCAAGCGGAGCGAGTGCAATGTTTGTAAGAGCCTCGGAAACCGCAAGCACAGAACCCTTTGCAGGGTCGGCGAGACCCGCCTGAGGTGCATGACCGATAGAAGTGGCGATACCCTTCTTTCCACGATAGTCGAGCGTTACCACACCGCAGTCGCTAAGCGGCAACTGAATCTCACCCTGGCACTGCTGACGCGCAATCTTACCTGTCACCGAACGGTCGACCTTGTTCGTGAGCCAATCCTTGCATGCAACCGCCTCAAGACGGAGTACATCTGTAAGATACTCCTCGATGTTTGCCTCGTCATACTCTGCATCCTTGTAGTGACGCTCCACGGTCTTGTCCACCATATATGTCTTAGGTGAAGATCCGAACATCTGGCTCACAGAAAGGTCGAAAGGACGCTTGCCGTCGGCCTGCTCGAATGCGAAACGTGCATCACCTGTTGTCTCACCGACAACATACATAGGAGCGCGCTCACGCTCTGCCACCTTGCGTACATACTCTATTGCATCCTCCTTGATGAGCAAGCCCATACGCTCCTGAGACTCGTTCGCGATAATCTCTTTTGCCGAAAGCGTGCTGTCACCTACAGGCAGATTCGCCATATTGATGAGACCGCCGCACTCCTCTACAAGCTCCGAAAGACAGTTCACATGACCTGCAGATCCATGGTCGTGGATAGAAACCACAGGGTTTGTATCATCCTCACAGAGCGCACGCACAACATTGTATGCACGCTTCTGCATCTCGGCATTCGCACGCTGCACGGCATTGAGCTCGATACCCGATGAGTAACGGCCTGTATCAACCGATGACACTGAACCGCCGCCAAGACCGATGCGGTAGTTGTCACCACCCATTACAATAACCTTGTTGCCCTTCTCAGGAGTGCCCTTGAGACAGTCGCGGCGTGTACCGTAGCCCACACCGCCGGCAAGCATGATCACCTTGTCGTAACCGTAAACCTCATCATTCTCCTTATGCTCGAATGTAAGCACCGAACCGCAGATAAGCGGCTGACCGAATTTGTTGCCGAAGTCCGAAGCACCGTTCGATGCCTTTGTAAGAATCTGCTCAGGTGTCTGGTAGAGCCACTTGCGCACGGGAAGAACCTCCTCCCACTTGCGGTCATTGTATGTACGTGGATATGATGTCATGTACACGGCAGTTCCGGCAATAGGCCAAGAACCCTTGCCACCGCCCATACGGTCACGGATTTCACCGCCCGTACCGGTAGATGCACCGTTGAAAGGCTCTACTGTTGTAGGGAAGTTATGAGTCTCGGCCTTGAGGGAAATCACGGTCTCGATATCCTTGATTACGAAATAGTCGGGTATTGAGTGGTCGGCAGGAGCGAACTGTTCCACAACGGGACCCTGCGCGAATGCCACATTGTCCTTATATGCCGAAATGATACTGTTGCGGTTCTCGTTTGTAGTACGCTTTATCATTGCAAAGAGCGACGAAGGCATCTCCTCGCCGTCGATGATGAACGTTCCGCCGAAAATCTTGTGACGGCAGTGCTCCGAGTTTATCTGCGCAAAACCGAACACCTCGCTGTCGGTAAGCTTACGGCCAAGCTCGCCCTCCACACGGTGCAGATAGTCAATCTCTTCCTTTGAAAGTGCAAGGCCCTCCTGCTCGTTGTAGCTGTCGAGATCCTCGATGAACTCGATTGGCTTCGGCTGGATATCCACTGTAAAAATCTCCTGGTCAAGACCGCGATACATGCGCTGCAGCATGGGGTCATACTCGGCATTCTCATCCTTCACCGCAAAATACTCCTCGATTCGCGCAATGCCCTCAAGACCCATATTCTGTGTAATCTCAACGGCATTTGTACTCCATGGAGTAATCATCTCACGGCGCGGACCGATGAAGTAGCCCTCCATCGCCTCGCTCTCGACAGGAGTTGCCTCACCATAAAGCCAACAGAGTTTCTCCACATCCGCTGCTGTCAGGGAATTGTTTGCCTGGGTTGCAATGACCGAACCCTCGGGTGTTCTGAAAAAGTAAATCATAGAATATATTTGTATTTATGTTATATTTCCTTCAGGTGTGCACAACATGTGCAGATACAAAGATAACTATAAAAAATTACATAAAAGGCATCTTTGGAAAACAATTCTTTACCGCATACATTATATTATTGCACTCAGAAGGCCTATCCCTCCTCTGAAAAACAAGTTTCTTGAAAGAAAAACGGCTGCGCACTGCCACACTTTCAATTATTTCGTAAATTTGCATGCACACTTAAATAGCAAGAAGAATGGAAATAATCATAGGACTTACAGTTCCTTTTCTGGGAACAACATTGGGCGCAGCGCTTGTATTCCTGTTGCGCGATAGGATTTCGGACAGCACCAACAACGCCATGCTCGGTTTCGCATCGGGCATAATGGTAGCCGCCAGTTTCTGGTCGCTGCTGCAACCGGCACTTGAGCAGGCCGGTGAAGGGATCGCCAACAGTTGGCCCGTCATAGCCGGATTCCTCGCAGGAATGGGATTCCTGCTCTCGCTCGACACATTCATACCGCACCAGCACCCCGACGGCGACAGCCCCGAAGGACCCAAATCCTCACTTTCACGTTCCACAAAGATGATTCTTGCCGTAGCCCTGCACAACATCCCCGAAGGCATGGCTGTCGGTGTTGTCCTTGCAGGAGTTGCAGGCGGCGATGCCAGCCTCACCATTGCCGGAGCGCTCGCACTCTCGATAGGTATGGCAATACAGAACATCCCTGAGGGAGCAATAATCTCCGTACCACTGCGCAGCGAAGGGAAGAGCCGCCCGAAGGCGTTTCTCATGGGCGCATTGTCGGGACTTGTAGAGCCTGTAGCGGCAATAGCCACCATGCTTTTCCTTGACAACAGCAGCGGTGCCATGCCTGTTCTGCTTGCCTTTGCAGCCGGAGCGATGCTCTATGTAGTTGTTGAAGAGCTTATTCCCTCGTCGCAGCATGGCAAACACAGCAATATCGGCACCATCACTTTTGCAATAGGCTTCGTTCTGATGATGCTGCTTGATTCGATTTTAAACTAAGTTAAATTTGATAAAAGTAGAAAAATAGTCACTTTTTTAGATTCAACCATACTTTATTATTTGTTACTTTTGCAAGCCGTTTACATGCGGCATAGCATCCCGGAATGATTCCTCGAGAGCATTTCCGGGTTGTTTGTTTAACTATTTCGCACCACTTTCGGCGATGCCGGCAAAACTCGTCGATAACAAAACTTGTTTTGTCATTCTGAACGTCAGTGAAGAATCTCGGCTACACACATGAAGTAAGAAAACATATTATAGACAATGAATTTAGTACTGCTCTTTACCATGATTATCGCATCCATCGCTTTTGTAGCGATAGTGATGCTGGTCACAAGGTGGATTTCGCCACGTACTTTCAACAGGCAGAAGGGAGAAGCATATGAGTGCGGTATCCCCACCCAAGGTTCAACCTGGATACACTTCAAGGCGGGATACTACCTGTTTGCCATTCTCTTCCTCATGTTCGACATCGAGGCTGTATTCCTTTTCCCTTGGTCCACGATAGTCCAGGAGTTGGGCATCAAGGCCCTTGTGGGAGTACTCTTCTTCCTCTCTTTCCTTATCCTTGGCCTTGCATATGCATGGCGTAAAAAAGCACTTGAATGGAAATGAAAAAGCCTGTAATAAAATCCATACCTTACGAGGAGTTCAAGGACAACGAGACGCTCGAAGCACTCATTGCCGAGATAAACAAGGAGCGCACCAATGTTGTACTGGGCAGGCTCGACGACCTCATCAACTGGGGGCGCAGCAACTCACTATGGTCACTCACCTTTGCAACCAGCTGTTGCGGTATCGAGTTCATGTCGGTAGGTGCATCGCGCTACGACTTTGCCCGTTTCGGTTTCGAGGTGACACGAAACTCGCCCCGACAGGCCGACCTCATCATGTGCGCCGGCACAATAACCCACAAGATGGCTCCTGTGCTCAAACGCCTCTACGACCAGATGGCAGAGCCTAAATATGTGGTTGCCGTTGGCGGTTGCGCAATCAGCGGAGGACCTTTCAAAGGATCTTACCATGTACTCAACGGCATTGACAAAATAATTCCTGTCGACGTTTATATACCGGGTTGCCCACCGCGCCCCGAAGCGATACTTTACGGCATGATGCAGCTGCAGCGCAAGGTAAAGGTCGAGAAATTCTTCGGTGGCAAGAACAAGCACCAGCAGAAAGGCTACATGCCCGACGAACCGATTATTGTAACCAACTGCCCTACCGAGCAGACAAACGGAAAGGATGAATGATGGAAGTTACATTTGTTGAAATAGAAGAATTCCGCAGCACCATGATCCACCTGCACCGCAAGGGGATGGATTTCCTTCGCGAGATGATAGGCATGGACTGGAACGAGGAGGGTCTTGGAGCCATATATATCCTTGAGAACAGCGACACACACGAATGCACGGAGATTGCAGTGCGCACTACCGACCGCGAGAACCCGGAACTGCCGTCAGTCAGCGACTTATGGATGGTAGCCGAGTTCTACGAACGCGAGGTATTCGACTTCTACGGAATCCGGTTCACCGGCCACCACGACCTGCGCCGTCTTTTCCTGCGCAAGGACTGGGTGGGACATCCACTGCGCAAGGATTACGACACAAGCGAAGAGATAAACCCGATACGCATGGAGAGCGAACCTGTCGAAGAGTTCTCACGCGAGTATGACATAAAGGATGACAAGGAACTTGCCGAGAAGGTAGAGAAACTGAAGATACTGCACTACGACCAGTATACGGTGAACATAGGTCCCCAGCACCCTGCCACACACGGTGTACTCCACTTCCACCTCTCACTTGAAGGCGAGGAGGTGCGCAAGGTAGATATACACTGCGGATACATTCATCGCGGAATAGAGAAGCTTTGCGAGAGCAGGACCTACCCCCAGACACTCGCATTCACCGACCGTCTCGACTACCTCAGTGCCCACCAGAACCGTCATGCACTATGCATGTGCATAGAGAATGCCATGGGTCTTGAGGTGACAGAGCGCGTACAGTATATCCGCACCATAATGGACGAGTTGCAGCGTATCGACTCCCACCTGCTCATGTACTCATGCATGGCTATGGACATGGGAGCGATAACAGGTTTCATATACGGTTTCCGCGAGCGCGAGAAGATACTCGACATAATGGAAGAGGTCACCGGCGGACGCCTCATACAGAACTACAACGTCATTGGCGGCGTACAGGCCGACATCACCCCCGGTTTCGCACAGAAGGTCAAGGAGTACTGCAACGACCAGAAGAAGAGAATCAGGGAGTACTACGACGTATTTGTCAACAATGTTATATTCACCAACCGCGCAAAAGGCGTAGGAGTACTCACAAGAAATGATGCCATCTCATTCGGTGCAACCGGAGGCACAGGCCGCGCATCGGGCTGGGCATGCGACGTGCGCAAGCGTCACCCCTATGCAATGTACGGCAAGGTAGATTTCAAGGAGATCATACACACCGGCGGCGACAGTTACGACCGTCTGCTGGTGCGTCTTGAGGAGATAATGCAGTCGATACACATCATCGAACAGCTCATCGACAATATCCCCGAGGGCGATTTCAGGACAAAGACAAAACCCATTATAAAACTTCCCGAGGGACGTTTCACCGCATCGGTCGAAGGTTCCCGCGGCGAATTCGGTGTATTCATCGAGAGTCGCGGCGACAAGACCCCCTACCGCATGAAGTTCCGCCCGACAGGATTGCCGCTCATCGCTGCGGCCCATAAGATAATGAAGGGATGCAAGATTGCCGACCTTATAACAATAGGTGCATCGCTTGACTATGTAATCCCCGACATCGACCGATAAAACAGAGAGAAGATGACAGATTTCAACACCATAATAGAAGCCATTGACAGCAGCCTCAACTCAATGATGCCGCACTCCGCAGCCGTGCTTGTAGAGTGCATACTTGCTGCCGTCTGCGCCATTGGCGCATATCTGGTATTCGCCATAATAATGATATACATGGAACGCAAGGTGTGCGCAGCATTCCAGTGCCGCGTAGGCCCCGACCGTGTGGGCAAATGGGGAATCCTGCAGGTATTCTCCGACGTATTCAAGATGCTCATCAAGGAGATTATCGACATCAAGAACTCCGACCGCATCCTCTACAACCTTGCCCCCTTCCTTGTAGTGATGAGTTCGCTCATCACCTTCAGCTGCCTGCCTTTTGCACGCGGTCTGCAGGTTCTCGACTTCAACATCGGCATCTTCTTCATCATGGCAGCCTCATCGTTCGGCATCCTGGGCATACTGCTTGCCGGCTGGAGCAGCAACAACAAGTTCTCCATGATAGGTGCAATACGAAGCGGTGGACAGATGATCAGTTATGAACTCTCGATGGGACTCAGTATCCTTACCCTTGTGGTACTCAGCGGATCGATGCAGATAAGCGAACTCGTAGAGGATCAGACCCGAGGATGGTTCATCTTCCGCGGACATATCCCTGCAGTGATAGCATTCATAATGTACATCATTTCGGGCAATGCCGAGACCAACCGTGCGCCGTTCGACCTTCCTGAGGCCGAGTCGGAACTTACAGCAGGATTCCACACCGAATATTCCGGTATGGGATTCGGTCTCTTCTACGTTGCCGAGTTCATGAACATGTTCATCATTGCCGGTATAGCATCCACAATCTTCCTTGGAGGCTGGGCACCGTTCTACATATCAGGACTCGACGGCTTCAACGAAGCCATGTGCTGGATTCCCGGTATCGTATGGTTCTTGGGAAAGACATTCTTTGTAATATGGCTGCTAATGTGGATACGCTGGACCTTCCCACGCCTGCGCATCGACCAGGTATTGGTCCTCGAATGGAAATATATGGTCCCGATAGGCCTTTTGAACCTGCTTATCATGACAATATGCGTAGTAATGGGATGGACATTCTAAAAACAGATTAGAGATGAGTTTCAAGAATACATACATAGGAACAATCGTATATGCGGTAAAGTCACTGGCTACAGGCATGAAGGTGACACTGTGCGAGTTCTTCACCCGTAAGGTCACGGAGCACTACCCCGAAAACCGCAAGACACTGAAGATATCGGATAGACACCGCGGAGTGCTTGTGATGCCCCACGACGATGAGGGGAACAACAAATGCATCGCCTGCGGACTATGCCAGATGACATGTCCCAACGGCACCATAAGCATCACCACCAAAAGCGTGACCGACGAAGAGACCGGCAAGAGCAAGAAGGTGCTTGTGGAGTACAACTACGACCTTGGAGCATGCATGTTCTGCCAACTGTGCGTGAACGCCTGCCCCAAAGGAGCGATAGAGTTCAGCAATGAATTCGAGAATGCAGTCTTCGACCGCAAGAAACTGGTTTTGAAATTAAATAAATGAGAATATGAGTATAAACCTTGTTATTTTCTCAGGACTGGCCCTGGTGATGGTCATTGCCGCACTCTTTGCCGTTACATCGAGCAAGATCATGCGCGCCACCACCCTGTTGCTCTTTGTCCTTTTCGGTACTGCCGGGCTCTACTTCATGCTGCACTACGCCTTCCTTGGTGCGGTACAGATTACAGTGTATGCCGGCGGTATTGTGGTGTTGCTGATTTTTGCAGTGCTGCTGCTCGGTAAAGGAAGCGTCGACATCACCCAGACCTCGATGCGGCGCTACCTTGCAGGAACGATTACCGCACTCACCGGAATGATAACCACTATCTATCTCATAATTACCACCGACTTCAGTGCCGGCAACTTCACCGCCACCGATGTCCCCATGAAACAGCTGGGAGAGGCACTTATGGGAACAGAGAAATACAACTACATACTACCCTTCGAGGTTATGAGTGTACTCCTGCTCGCCTGCACGGTAGGCGCAATACTCATCGCCCGCAAGAAATAACCCTACAGTTTTCACCTTTCACCTTTCACCTTTCACTTTTCACCTTTCACCTTTCACCTTTCACCTTTCAGTTTTCACCTTTCAGTTTTCACTTTTCAGTCTATGACAATTCCTGCACAATATATGCTAATCCTGTCGGCCGTACTCTTCTTCATCGGAGTGTTCGGATTCTTCACCCGACGCAACCTTGTGTCACTGCTCATATGCACCGAACTGATGCTCAATGCAGTGGACATCAACTTTGCAGTGTTCAACGCATACTGCTACCCGAATATGCTCGAGGGTTATGTATTCTCGCTCTTCGGCATCGGTATCGCAGCAGCCGAGACTGCCGTTGCCATTGCAATCATCATTAACGTGTACCGCAACGTGCATTCAATACACATCAAGCGGTTGACCAACCTAAAGCACTAAAAGAAATGGAATATTCAATACTCATACTTATTCTTCCGCTGATCAGTTTCCTGCTTCTTGCGCTTGCAGGAAACAGGATGCCCCACAAGGTTGCCGGTACAATAGGAACACTCTCGTTGCTTGCCGCCACCGTTACCGCCTACATTGTTGCAGGATCATACTTCGGGGCCGGGCGCAATGCCGACGGAGTTTTTGCCGAGGTGATGCCCTACTGTATCACATGGCTGCCGCTCAATGAGACACTCAGCATAGATATGGGCATCCTGCTCAGCCCAATCTCTGCCATGATGCTCATTGTCATAACCACCGTAAGCCTCATGGTACATATATATTCGTTGGGCTACATGAAGGGCGAGCGCGGTTTCCAGCGCTACTACGCCTTCCTGTCGCTCTTCACATTCTCCATGCTCGGCCTTGTGGTTGCCACGAACATTTTCCAGATGTACATATTCTGGGAACTCGTGGGTGTATCATCGTATCTGCTCATAGGTTTCTACTACACCAAACCTGCAGCCATAGCCGCATCCAAGAAGGCATTCATAGTCACCCGTTATGCCGACCTCTTCTTCCTCATAGGAATACTCATATACGGATACTATGCCGGGACATTCTCCTTCACACCCCAAAGCAGCATGCTCGTTGCTGCCGGCGGCATGGTTCCGTTGGCACTCCTGCTAATGTTCATCGGCGGAGCAGGAAAGAGCGCCATGTTCCCTCTGCACATATGGCTGCCCGATGCAATGGAAGGCCCTACACCCGTATCGGCACTCATCCACGCTGCCACAATGGTCGTAGCCGGAGTATTCCTTGTAGGACGCATGTTCCCGCTGTTCATCGAGTATGCCCCCGATGTATTGCGCATCATCGCCTACACCGGCGCATTCACAGCACTCTATGCAGCCATTGTGGCATGCGTACAGACCGACATCAAGCGCGTGCTTGCCTTCTCTACCATTTCGCAGATTGCATTCATGATGGTATCGCTCGGTGTGTGCACAAGCGCCGACCCGCATGAGGGAGGCCTCGGTTACATGGCATCCATGTTCCACCTCTTCACACACGCCATGTTCAAGGGTCTCCTGTTCCTTGGTGCAGGATCCATTATACATGCTGTGCACAGCAACGAGAAGAGCCGGATGGGAGGCCTCTGGAGATACATGCCCATCACACACATCACCTTCCTCATTGCCTGTCTTGCCATTGCCGGCATACCCCCGTTCAGCGGCTTCTTCAGCAAGGACGAAATACTTGTAGCATGCTACAACTTCTCTACCCCCATGGGAATCTTCATGAGCGTTGTAGCCGGAATGACAGCATTCTACATGTTCCGTCTCTACTACCTCATCTTCTGGGGCAAGAGCCACTACAAGGAGCAGCTGGCACTCTACAACAGCGGAAATCTCGACCATGAGCCTCACAAACCGCACGAAGCCCCCATTACCATGACATTGCCGCTCATCATTCTTGCTGCGATAACATGCGTTGCAGGCTTCATTCCATTCGGTGAGTACATAAGCAGCAACGGACATGCATACACGATACACCTGAACACCGCTGTTGCCACAAGCAGCGTACTCATTGCAATAAGCGGCATACTCATTGCCACAATAATGTACAGCCGCGGCAACAGTCACATAACACGTTTCGTAAACATTGTGATGCGCGGTCCCATCAAGGCCGCCATGCACCGTTTCTACATCGACGAGGTATGGCTTTTCTTCACCAAGAAGGTCATTTTCAACTGCATAAGCCGCCCCATTGCATGGTTCGACCGCCACATCATCGACGGATCGCTCGACCTCATAGCAAAGCTGACACAGAGATTTGCGACCATAGTGCGTCCCTTGCAGAGCGGAAACGTGCAGAGCTACTGTATATATTTCCTCAGCGGCGCCCTCGCCATTGTATTGATACTTTTATATATGAATGACTTTTAAACGGAAAACGGAAAACGGAAAACGGAAAACTGAAAACGGAAAACGGGAAACTGAAAACGGAAAACGGAAAGCTTGTGCAAGCGAGCGAAAGCCAAGTTTACTTGAGCTTTTACAGCGAGCGCAGCCAAGGTTCGACGGAGTCAAAACGGGAAACTGAAAGTTTCGATAATGCTTTATACATTAAACCTTTCACATCAAACATTAAACTTCCACTTCTAAAGTATGAACATACTGCTACTTTTCGTAATAATACCGCTTCTCATGCTGCTTGCATTATGGGCAAGCCGCAACATTGGGCAGGTACGTACTGTCATGGTCACAGGATCGACCCTGTTGTTGCTGCTGTCGGTCTATCTTACAATAGAGTTCATATCCCTACGCGGTGCAGGGCACGATGAAGCAATGCTCTTCTGCGACTCATGGAGTTGGTATGCACCGCTCGACATCAACCTCTCGATAGGCGTCGACGGCATCTCTGTAGCCATGCTGCTGCTCTCCTCAATAATTGTCTTTACCGGCACATTCGCTTCGTGGAGAATAGCCCCCATGGCAAAGGATTTCTTCCTATGGTACACCCTCCTGAGTGCCGGAGTATACGGTTTCTTCATCTCCACCGACCTCTTCACCATGTTCATGTTCTACGAGACAGCCCTCATCCCCATGTATCTGCTCATTGGAGTATGGGGCAGCGGACGCAAGGAGTATTCTGCCATGAAGCTCACCCTCATGCTCATGGGCGGATCGGCATTCCTGCTCATAGGCATACTCGGCATCTACTTCGGCAACGGAGCAACAACCATGAACATCCTTGAGATTGCTGCCGACAACAACATCCCCGTGGGTACACAATACATCTTCTTCCCACTCACCTTCATTGGTTTCGGTGTCCTTGGCGCACTCTTCCCCTTCCACACCTGGAGCCCCGACGGACACGCATGTGCCCCCACATCGGTATCAATGCTCCATGCAGGCGTGCTCATGAAGCTGGGAGGTTACGGATGCTTCCGCATAGCCATGAACCTGATGCCACAGGCAGCCGAAGACCTTGCATGGATATTCATCATACTCACAACAATAAGCGTGGTCTACGGAGCGCTCAGCGCCATAAGCCAGACCGACCTCAAGTACATAAATGCCTACTCATCGGTATCGCACTGCGGACTCGTGCTCTTTGCGATACTCATGATGACAAAGACAGCCTGCACAGGAGCAATCCTGCAGATGCTCTCGCACGGACTCATGACAGCCCTCTTCTTTGCCCTCATAGGTATGATATACGGCCGCACCCACACCCGTGACGTGCGCCAGATGCAAGGACTAATGAAAATCATGCCGTTCCTTGCAGTGGGATACGTCATTGCCGGACTTGCCAACCTTGGCCTCCCCGGTTTCAGCGGATTCGTTGCCGAGATGACCATCTTCGTCGGGGCATTCGAGGTGAACGATGCCTTCCACCGCACCGTTACCGTGATAGCCTGCACAAGCATTGTCATAACTGCAGTATATATATTGCGCGTAGTGGGAAAAATCCTCTACGGCGTTCCTGTCAACGAAGAACACAAGAAACTCAGTGATGCCACCTGGGACGAGCGCTTCACTGTGATATGCCTTGTGATATGCGTTGCAGCACTTGGTGTTGCCCCCATGGTCATGAGCAACCTCATAAGCGACGGAGTAGGCAACATACTTGGGAATATGTAATGAAATGGGGTTAAAGTGGAAAGTGGAAAGATGAAAGTTGCTCTCGCAACTTCGACGGCACCGGCAGCAATAGGTCGCAGGTCGCGTGGCATGGTCACGCCCTGCGGGTTGCGATTAGACGGTGTCGTCAAAGGTGAAAACTGAAAGGTGAAAACTGAAAACCTTGTGCAAGAGAACAAAGCCAACCGCGGATTTGTCATTTTGAGCAAAGCGAAAAATCTCAATAAACTTTGATCTTTTAGCCCTTTTGGCCTTTAGAGCCCTTAGTAGCCCTTAGAGCCCTTAAAGCCCTTTTAGCCCTTTAGCAGCTCAAAAAAACATAAAATTTAGAAAACAAAAGCAATATGAACTACATACAATTCTTCGAAATGCGGCCCGAGGCAAGCCTCATAGGCATCTACCTCGTGATATTCCTGTACGACCTCTTCACCACAGGACACAACCGCCACTACTTCCACCCGTTCGTCTGCCTCTCGACGCTGCTGCTAACCTTCCTCACGCTCAGCGACAGAAGCAGCATGACACTCTTCGGCGGAATGTACGAAAGCAATGCCATGATAGTGTTCATGAAGGCGATACTCGCCTTCGGCAGCATGCTTGTCATCCTGCAGTCGCACAAGTGGCTCAGAGACAAGAACACCTTCTACAAGCAAGGCGAGTTCTACATACTGCTGCTCAGCACCCTGGTAGGTATGTACTTCATGTTAAGTGCACGCCACTTCCTGCTGCTTTTCGTAGGTGTGGAGCTGGCATCACTGCCTCTTGCTTGCCTTGTGGCATTCGACAAATACCGCCACAACTCAGCCGAGGCAGGAATCAAGTACATCCTCACCTCCATGTTCTCGTCAGCCATAATGCTTTATGGAATCTCCTTCCTCTACGGCACCACAGGAACACTTTATTTCGAAGACATGGGCGCACTCATCACCGGCAGCCCCATACAGATTTTTGCCCTTGTGATGTTCTTTGCAGGACTCGGTTTCAAGATCTCCCTCGTCCCCTTCCACATGTGGACAGCCGACAGCTACCAGGGAGCGCCAACAGCAGTTACCGCATATATGTCGGTAGTCTCCAAGGGTGCAGCCGTCTTCACCCTCTTCATTGTCCTTATAAAGGTCTTCGGGTCAATGGTCAGTGAGTGGCAGACAATCATCTACATCGTCACCATTGCCAGCATCACACTCGCCAACCTAATGGCCCTCAAGCAGCGCTATCTCAAGCGCTTCATGGCATTCAGCAGTATCTCTCAGGCAGGATACATCATGCTTGCCGTCATCGGCGGCAAATCCATGGGCATGACAGCCATGGTATTCTACATCATGGTATACATGGTAGCCAACATGGCAGTCTTTGCAATCATAGAGACCATCGAGTGGAAGATAAAAGGCGCAGTGCGCAGGGAAACATGCAACGGCCTATACAAGACCAACCCCAGGCTCACCCTCATGATGACACTTGCCCTCTTCTCCCTTGCAGGTATACCGCCCTTTGCAGGCTTCTTCAGCAAGTTCTTCGTCTTCATGAGCGCCTTTGACGCAGGGTTCTGGCTGCTCGTGTTCATAGCCCTTGTGAACACCGTCATATCGCTCTATTACTACCTGCTCATTGTCAAGGCAATGTACATGGAGCCCAACGACAATCCCGTGCCCACAATCAAGAGCAGCCGATACATACGTGTTGAACTCGCAATCTGCGTAGCAGGCATCATCCTCATGGGCATCTGCAGCTTCATCTACACCGGCATCGACAGCATCTCATTCGGGATGTAAGAAGCCAACTCCTCCCCTGGACCCCTCAGTCCTTACAGACAGCCAATTCCTCCCCTGTTTTAGGGGAGGTGCCGCAGGCGGAGGGGTATTGACAGGGGAGCAATCCAGGTGCCGCAGGCGGAGGGGTACAGTGGAGTAATTGCCCTTAGTAGCCCATAGAGCCCTTTTAGCCCTTAGTTGCCCTTAAACCCCTTAGTTGCCCTTAGAGCCCATAGAGCCCTTTTAGCCCTTAGTGCCCTTTTAAAACCGCAAAAAAGGGCACCCACAAGGGATGCCCCTACAGTTGCACAAACCGCGAACTTGTCATTTTGAGCAAAGCGAACCAACGGTCGACGCCCGAAGGGGCTAAAGTCAAAAATCTCAATTACTTTCCACTTTCATCTTTCCACTTTCCACTGTTTCGGGCACCCACAAGGGATGCCCCTACGCGTTGGTTCTCTGTTCTCTGTTCTCTGTTCTCTGTACTCTATTCTTAAGCCGCGATGCAGTCATTTTTCGGGCAAAACCCTCAACTGAATGAGGCATAAATTTGGTGGACAATGACAAATCGTATGCAAAAAAATTGGTGGATAATGACAAATCGCATGTAAGAAATTTGGTGGGAGGATAAAAAGTTTTATTTTTGCACAAGACTAGCCCCAACATTGCACAAACCGCGGATTTGTCATTTTGAGCAAAGCGAAAAATCTCAATAAACTTTCATCTTTGCACTTTCAACTCTTTGGGCACCCACAAGGGATGCCCCTACATTGCACAAACCGCGATGCTGTCATTTTGAGCAAAGCGAAAAATCTCAATAAACTTTCATCTTTGCACTTTCAACTTTTAGGGCACCCACAAGGGATGCCCCTACATTTAACCCGCACAGCACCTGGATTGCTCCCCTGTCAATACCCCTCACCGCTTTGCGGAGCTCCCCTAAAACAGGGGAGCAATTCTGGAGCTGTCCGTAAGGACTGAGGGATACAGGGGAGCAGCCGGCACGCACTCACACCAATTCCGAAAAAGTTATAACATTTTTGGATTTAATTCCAAAAAAATCATAACTTTTTTGGATTTGAGTATTTTTTACTATATTTGCATCAGCAAAAAAACAGCGTTATATGATTACCCGGCAGATAGAAAACAACATCCAGTCATTATTAGGAGGTAATAAAGCCATAATAATTAGGGGTGCACGCCAAGTTGGCAAATCCACATTACTGAAACAGATGTTAGGGAATAGACAGGATGTGCTATGGATGAATGGTGACGAACCGGACATCCAGAATCTATTCAAAGATATGACATCAACCAGAATCAAAGCCATCATGGGGAGCAATAAATTATTGGTCGTGGATGAAGCTCAACGAATTCCGGATATCGGGCTAAGACTTAAACTAATCACAGACCAGGTGCCGGGTGTTCAAGTCATTGCTACAGGCAGCAGTTCATTCGAATTAGCAAACAAGGTCAATGAATCTCTAACAGGACGCAAACGAGAGTTCCAAATGTACCCATTATCATTTGGGGAAATGGTTGCACACACCACATTCTTGGATGAGTCACGTATGATTCCACACCGGATGATTTATGGATACTACCCCGAAGTTGTGACAAACCCGGGCGATGAACGCGAAACATTAAAGGAATTGACTGACAGCTATCTTTACAAGGACATACTAAACCTTGAAAGCATAAAAAAAACCGACAAACTGACACGCTTGATAAAAGCCCTGGCACTGCAGATTGGAAGCCAAGTATCATACAACGAGGTAGGCAACCTCATTGGGCTTGATTCTAAAACAGTTGAAAAATATATTGACATCTTGGAGAAATCATTTATAATATTCCGACTTGGCAGTTATTCACGCAACCTAAGAAACGAACTAAAATCGAGCAAAAAGATCTATTTCTGGGATTTAGGCATTAGAAATGCCGTTATCGGCAACTTATCACAAGTCGAGAACCGCACCGATGTCGGCGAACTTTGGGAAAACTTTGTAATTGCCGAGCGTTTAAAGAAAAATGCATACTCCAGGAACTTTGCACAATCATATTTTTGGAGAACACGTCAACAACACGAGATAGACTACATTGAAGAAGAAAATGGGCATTTATCTTCGTTTGAGTTCAAATGGAACGAACGTAAGGCCAACGTGAAATGTCCTGAAAGTTTCAACAGAGCCTACCCGGATGCAACGTTCAAGGTAATCACCCCCAAAAATATCGAAGAGTTCATTATGTAAGTTTTTTGCATCCGGTATTACCCCAATAAAAAGCGTTGGCGAGGATGTTTGGGCACCCACAAGGGATGCCCCTACAGCACGTCGCGAAAGCCGCGAACTTGTCATTTTGAGCAAAGCGAAAAATCTCAATTAACTTTCATCTTTGCACTTTGACAACACCGCCTAATCGCAACCCACGCGGCACGACTTTGCCGTGCTGCGCGCGACCTGTTGCTGCCGGTGTCGTCGAAGTTGCTTTCGCAACTTTCATCTTTCAACTTTCCACTGTTTGGGCAGACACATCGGTCTGCCCAAACATTTAACCTATCGCCGTTCGCACTGTCGAGTAACACAAAAGGGAAGCTCTCGCTTCCCTTTATTGTTACTTGCCCCAGAGGTTGCCCCATGCACGGTCATTGTCCTTACCGAGCTGTTGGCCCTCTACTGAGGTATCTACTGTCTGGTCACTACCACCCATCTTCAATGAAGCTGCAAGCATCTGCTCTGCTTCAACGTTTACCTCTACCATAAGAGGTGATACATAAGTTTTCTTCATATTATTGTGGCCCCCTCCGTCTCCCCCTATAGGGGAGAGTTTGGAGGACTTTATTTAAGAATTATCAATCTTTTGTTATTAGTTCCCCCCTCTACTGGAGGGGGTTAGGGAGAGGCTTCCTTTTTTACTTAACAAGTACTTTTTTGCCGTTTACAACATAAATACCGGGAGCTGTGATAGCCTCTACACGGCGACCTGTAAGGTCGTAGATAGCTTCCGCATTTCCGTTTTCAGTTGTCACCTCGTTGATGCCTGTTGTGCCCTCGCCGAAACGGAAGCTGTAAGAAGCTACCTCTGAAGCACCAGGTACAACAAGATATGCCTTGTTGGCGTTGTTCTTGAAGTGAGTTGTACCAGTAGTATTACCGTCCTGATCTCTATTCAAAGTCGCTGTATAGAAACCAACCTCATTTCTCTCCTCTTCACCTTCTTCGGCAACATTGATGTAACCTAGAACATATGCAGGACCCTCTTTATAAGAGTCTATTGTTGAACCCTGAAGTTGGTTGCCCTCTATTGCAGCAACAGGAGCGGTATAGTTGAACTTATATGTGTCAGCGGCAGCAGCCTCGCCAGTCTCACCAGCAATGATAACACCAGTGTTGGCAGGAATTGTTGTGAGAGCCTCGCCAAATACAGCCCACTCGCCATCAACAGTTACAGGGAATGCTTTAACACCAGCAGGAACTGTGACTGCATAATTAAGGTAAAGTGTTGCATAACCAGCATCACCAATTGTAACATCGTGAGAAAGAGCTGTAATATCCTCAACCTCCTCAATTACCCATGCAGAAGCCGCGTTCGCTGCTGTTTCGTTCCAACCAACAACATTGCCATACCAACTTTCTACATGAAGCATACCACCTCCATTAGGAGTAATACCCACAACACCGTCTGCTAAATGGCTCAATGTGACGCTCTTTGCAGCCGAAGTCTCAGTTGCTAGCGAGAAATTCTGTGTTTGAGAAGCGTGTGCATACGCTGTGCTCATATATGTACCACGCTCAACACTGTAGAGATAGAATGCTTTGTCACCTGCATTAACAAACTGGAATACACCATCCATTGCTGTTGCAGCAACTCCCCTCAGACCTCCGTTTGCCATAACTGTGAGAGCTGTCTTACCTGTGCGGTCAGCACCCTGGTTTGTTATTGTATAGAACCGACCTTCCTCGGGAAGAATAATTTCAAGAGCCTTAATCGCAGTATTCAGGTCAGCAATAGCATCTTTCTTGTCTGCATATGTAGCACTCGCATTTTCTTTAACAGAATTCGCAGATGCAATAGCTAGAGCCAATGTTGCAATAGAAGTTTCAGTATAATCACCTATTTTGTTTCCTGCCGTACAACTTTCTGCTGTAGTGATAAGGTCACTCAATAAAGTATGAACCTCATCTGTTGCAAGTGTGATATACAATGCTGTACCTGGGTCGGTTTCAGGATCTTGCCACCAGAAACCCATTTTGTTTCCAACACCACCGTTGTTGCTCAAATAGGTACTCTGTCTTTCATACGGTTTAATGCCAAGTATTGAGTAACTTTGGTCAAGTACCCACTCATTACAAGTATTAGAAGAAGAGTTTGAAACCATTGCAGGATTATCTGTTGTAGAAGAGTAGCCCATTGTGGTTGTTGGAGCTGCATAAGGAATAATATTCAATACATACTCATAATCAGCATTAACAACCTCCTTAAAATACCACCGCTGAGTGTCTTCACCAGTAAATGCTGTAAGAGAGATATAACCGTCATTTGTCAAAGTGAAACTTGGGTTTCCGTCACGACCCGACTTGATAACATAGAGAACAGGGTTCTCATCATCTGTTGTCAATGTGAAAGGGTATGTCGGTTTTTCAACTGTTGCGAGTTTTAAATTCTTGTACTGCTCGTTAATATCTGCTGCGGTAGAGTTTACATCATCAATAACAGCCTGAGCAGCATCGCACAAATCAGACAACTGTTGTTCTTCTGCGCTCAAAGTTCCTTTTACAGTGAATTCAGCCAAGCCAAAGCAATATTCATTATCAGCAGCAAGTTTGTATTGTCCATACGTACAGGTAAGTCGAATATAACGATATTGAGCATCGCTTGAGTTCTTAAGGCTCAAACCATCTATCTGTATTTTTGCGCTTGCAGCCTTGCTGACTTCGCCATCAGCAATCTCTTTAAGAATATCCCAACTAGATCCGTCTGTACTTGCTTTGATATTTCCAGCATACAAACCATCACGACCGTTTGAGCGGTTTACCCACATAAGCGAGAACTCTTCCATTCCAAGGTCCTCTGTACCAAGATCAACTTGTATATAATGAGACTCACCTACTGATGCCAGCCAAGTTGTAACAAATTCTGTAGTATTGTCACCATCAATTAAATTGGCCAAAGAACCTGCAGAACCGGATATTGCACCATTTGTTGAAAGTTTATCTGCAGTTACTTCAATGGCACCTAAACCGCCTCTTATATTTTCTATAACAGGAGTAATTCTCTCAACAGCTACTCTTCTTTCATAAACTGCGGTATTTTCGTAGAAAACAGTAATTGTACCGTTGGTATTGTACAAATAATCTCCCTGTGTAACCCAATAGCGCAGTGTATAATCACCTGTGGCATTTACAACCAAAGTATATACATTACCGTCTTTATAAGTACCGGTATAACCATGATGGTAATCGGATGCAACAACATTGCCGCTGCCGTCAATGAGATCTACACCATCCATGTCAAGTCTCTGAGTACCACTAGTATACTGGAACGTCACTGTTATGGCACCAGCCTCGTTTATTGTTACGGTGCTTTCAGCTTTTGTAACAGTCTTTCCACTCAATGCAGAAGGAAGATTTTCTGTCACTGCAGTGTTTGCCCAAGGAGCACATGTTGATGAACCATCGCTAGTCCAATTTAAATTGTTGGACGAACCGTTACTCAATGTAAAGTCCGCCGCCCATGTTGTCACTGCTACAAGCAGCATCAACATCAAAGAAGTAAATCTTTTCATTTGTAATTAATATTAGGTTAATATAAAAATAATCACATAAACAGCCCGTTTTCACAGGCCTACTATTTGCGGTGCAAATTTACAAAAAAATATACAAATTAAAGGCTGTTTTTGTTCATTTTTTAAAGCAATAACAAAAATTCAGCAAAACCGCCGTCCAAAGGCACGAGATTGAATAATAAGATGTTAAAACCATAAAAGGGAGAATGGAATTGACAATAAAAGATTGCCTGTAGCACCTCAAGTGCTACCCCCTGGCACCCCCCTCCCGCCCTTAGAACCCTTAACGCCCTTAATAGTCCGTAGAGTCCTTAGAGTCCTTAGAGCCCTTAGAACCCTTTTAAATAGCGCACAAAAGGGCAGACACATCGGTCTGCCCCTACAGCAAAGAAAATCATAGACCGCTTAAATCCAAACTGAACTTTATATCCGCAGGCTGTTCTTTATGCATAAACATCACCATATAGATTGGGGCGTATGTAACCTTGTTATTCACCGAATAGTTGTCGTTGCACAAGACAACAGATTCGGGGATTATGTACTCATGACAATTGAGGATGTTATTGAGTGCACGGTGACGGGCGTAATCCTTGCCGGATTTAACCTCTACCGGGAAAACTGCGCCTTTGAGTTCTACAACAAAATCCACCTCACCCATCTTTTTGCTATTGTAGTAATACAAGTCATTGAAGCCGTGGGCAAGGAGTTCCTGCGCCACTACATTCTCGAAAATAGAGCCATAATTGATAGCATCATCTCCTATCAACATTTTAAGTTGAATACCGTCAGAGTATTGACATGCCAACAATCCTACATCATTTGAGAACAGTTTGAACAAGTTCCTCGAACTTGCCAACTTCAATGGTGATTTTGGTTCTTCAATATTATACACAGGTATTGCAACTCCGGCATCCTTTAACCACAAAAACTCATCTTTGTATTTCTCTATCCTGGCTTTTTCATTAAGGTCTTTAATGAAAAACCGTTTGTTTTTAGAGTTGAGCTCCGAAGGAATGAGGTCGAAGACCTCCTTGATGCTCAGTTGCCGTTGAGAATCGTACTGTGAAATATCTTTGCGGTATAAACGGATTATCTCCCGCTGTTTTTCCATCACATCCTGTAGATTGCTGTTTTCTTTATAGGCATTTACTGCATCGGGCATACCGCCTACTATGAGATATAACCGAAAAACCTCCATCATTTTGCGATGAATGAAATCATCTACATGCCGTTTTTCCTCCCATGCCGATTTTAATGTGGCAATAACCTCCTTATTTACACCAACAGCCCACATAAACTCTTCGAGGTCCAGCGGATACATATCTTTTATAGCCATATAACCAACCGGCACAGAACGCAGGTTGTTCAACTCTACTCCAAGCAACGAGCCACTCAATATGTAGCGATATCTACCGTCATCGACAAGGAACTTTATGGCAGTTATTATTTCAGGGCATAACTGTACCTCGTCGAAGAAGATTATCGTATTGCCCTTGATGAAAGGCTTGTCTGTCAATGCCGACAGGCGTAACAGTATGTCATTACTGCTTTTAGCCTTCGAGAAGATTTCAACGGCTTCGGGCATCTCAACAAAGTTAATCTCAATAAAACTTTCAAAGTGCTCCTCTGCGAATTTCCTTATAGAATATGTCTTCCCAATCTGACGAGCCCCTGCAAGCAACAACGCACCTTTATTTACCTCATAAAAGTGCTCAATGTAACGCGAAATTTTCCTTTCCAACATGGCTTTTGCATTTTTCTAAAGCAAATATAGGGTGTTTTTCGCATTTTTCCAAAGCAAAATATGCTACAAAATCGCATTTTTCCAAAAAACGCATTAAAAACTGTACCGGACTCAAAAAGTAGACAGAAGAACAAAACAAAAACCGCGAAAAAAGGGCACCCACAAGGGATGCCCCTACGCGTTGGTTCTCTGTTCTCTGTACTCTGTTCTTAAGCCGCGAACTTGTCATTTCGACGATAGGAGAAATCTCAATCAACTTTCCACTTTCATCTTTCAACTTTGCACTTTTTGGGCAGACACATCGGTCTGCCCCTACATTTAACCCTCACGGCACGTGGATTGCTCCCCTGTAAATACCCCTCACCGCTTTGCGGAGCTCCCCTAAAACAGGGGAGCAATTGGCTGTCACGTAGTGACTGAGGCTTCTACCTGCGACCTGTTGCTGCCGGTGCCGTCGAAGTTGCGAGAGCAACTTTCATCTTTAACCCCACTGCGTGGGCTTGAACCTTGGCTGCGCTCGCTGTAAAAGCTCAAGTAAACTTGGCTTTCGCTCGCTTGCACACTTTAACCCCAC
>JAFQEZ010000070.1 GCA_017398805.1 Bacteroidaceae bacterium
AACAATCCTCGCACTTTTTCCAAAAATCAAACAGGTTCAAGCTGTGGAATTTAACGGTGCCGGTTAAAGAGATTACCTCTGCTTGTCATTGCGCAATTGTCATCCCGACAGAGCGTAGCGACGAGGGATCTCTTTTTCATAAATACTGCAAATATTTTGCTGACCCACACCTTTTTGCTACTGAACCAATATTTGGGCTGTCTGTGGCTTTTACAAAAAAGAAAAGCGCAGACCCTCGTCATACGCCTCCTGGCTCACCACAAGCCATAGTACACTATGAGATAGCCTGCGCCTGTAGCGCACACTATCAACGTGTACTATATTTAACTCGTTCTTTGTCCGAGGTGGTGATTCAGAGGCGATTGAGTTAATTATTCCAAATGTCTTGTCTCCGGTTGCCGGATACAATGCAAATGTAGTGCAAGCGAATGAAATAATGCAAATTTATTTGCAATTATTTTGCAATGAGCGCCGCCTACATTCAACGAAGTTAAATTGTGCAAGCGAATGAAATAATGCAAATTTATTTGCAATTATTTTACAATGAGCGCCGCCAACATTCAACGAAGTTAAATTATGCAAACGAATGAAATAATGCAAATTTATTTGCAATTATTTTGGTAATAATATAGCAGTTGACCCAAAGTTGACATTATTCGCGAATTTGTCATCCTGAACGGATGTGAAGGATCTCATAATCACGCAGAACAGAGATACTTCGCTTTGCTCAGTATGACAAAGGGTTGCAGGGTCAACTTCTATATTATTGCAATTATTTTACAATGAGCGTAGCCTATATTCAACGAAGTTAAATTGTGCAGGCCACGAGAAGTGCAAAACAAATTGAATTTATTTTTTCTTCCGAGCTACCTCCTACATTCGATCGTTTTAATTTGATTGTATATTATAAAATAGTGCAAGCGAGTTAGATATAAAGTTTGCTTTAATATCTTGCAACGAGCGTAGTCTATTTTCGTGAGATTTATCGAACAAAACTCTCTTTTTACTCTTTGCACTGTGCTAACGCAAACGCTTTAAAGCTAAACTTGTTTAGTTTCGATAATGCCAACTGCTGTTAGTCGCGCGTAGTATCGCAGAATGTGATACCGCGCGAGGTGCGATAAGTTGGCGCTGTCAAAATTTTGCTGTGTTTCGTACCCACGTTTTAAGAGTGAGAATAATAGTAAAAATGGTTAATTAAATATGTAAACAAAAAAGTTTTTATTTATATTTGCGGTAAAATCGGGAATATAGTTTGCACTTGCATTGAAAAAATATTGAATGTTTTTTGATATTTCTCAGTTGTTCGTGTTATATATATGCTTCAATCATTGTAATTCTACGTGTCAAAATATGCTTAAATGATAATATAAATGAATAAGTTACAGTATAGCATAATTTTTGGTGAGATTAGACCCGAGATTTCTGAACGTTTAAGTCTTGGGGTCATTGTAGTAGATGGTGAAAATATTTCAGTCAAATACTCAAACAAGAAGTTACAGGTCCTGAAAAGTTGATATTCACAAAAAGAGTATGAGTTTGTAGGAAGAGTTGTTAGAGGGTTGTCAAGAAACAATAAGATTCCTTCAGAAGGCATAGTTAATTATTTGTCAAGATACTCAAATAATTTGCTCTCAATATCAAAATTACAGGGGATAGATTTGGAAGCGAATGAAAAGAGTAAACAATGGTTGTATGATACATATGTAAAGGTGGGTTAAAAACATCCCTTTGGAAATAAAACAATAAAGAAGCCATAGGCTTCTTTATTGTTTTATAGTTGTCATACTTGCAGGGTAGCGGACTAAGGCAAATTCCCGAAGGGAGGGGGATGCTACACGCGACTAACTGCTACAATTTCTATATAGGCCATTTTTATATTAAAATGTTTGTCCCCTTCGGGGCCATCCCATTGAGTCCATTGTTTTTGTCTTTGACAATCGCAACCCACGCGGTGCTACTTTGCAGCACTTCGCGTGACCATTGCTAAACAATGGCCTCTATCATAGCTTCGCAATAATTGAACCAATCGCAGTTGCTTCGCAAGCTCCACCCACGCGGCATAACCTTTGGCTATGCTACGCGTGACCATTTGTAGTCTTTGTATCTAAGGGTTCTTTATAGTAAAGTGTTTGTCCCCTTCGGGGCCATCCCATTGACCTAATCGCAGTTGCTTCGCAAGCGCCACCCACGCGGTGCCACCTTACGGCACTTCGCGTGACCTATGGCTCTGCGATTAGCTCGGAAGGAGTAATAAAAAATGGAACCTTGCGGTTCCATTTTTTATTACTCCCACTCAATTGTGGCGCTTGGCTTGGGGGACATGTCGTAGCAGACGCGGTTGACATTGGGTACCTCGGCCAGGATGCGGTCGGTAATCTTCAACAGGATAGGCCATTCAATCTGCTCGATTGTTGCTGTCATGGCGTCGACGGTGTTGACGGCGCGGATGATGACGGGCCAGTCGTATGAACGTGCATTGTTGCGTACACCTACAGACTTGAAGTCGGGCACTACAGTGAAGTACTGCCATACAGTCTTGTCGAGGCCGGCAATCTTGAACTCTTCGCGGAGGATTGCGTCTGCCTCGCGCAGTGCCTCAAGACGGTCGCGAGTGATTGCACCGAGACAACGTACACCCAAACCGGGACCCGGGAACGGCTGACGGTATACCATGTCGTATGGCAAGCCGAGCTCAAGACCGCATGCGCGTACCTCATCCTTGAAGAGCTGGCGGATAGGTTCTACCAACTCGAACTGGAGGTCTTCGGGGAGACCGCCTACATTGTGGTGGCTCTTGACCATCTTGGCTGTCTTGGTGCCGCTCTCCACGATGTCGGGGTAGATTGTACCCTGTCCAAGAAAATCGATACCGTCGAGCTTGCGTGCCTCCTCCTCGAATACGCGGATGAACTCTCCACCGATAATCTTGCGTTTCTGCTCAGGGTCGGCAACACCGGCAAGCTTGTCGAGGAAACGGTCAGTAGCGTCAACATATACAAGGTTCGCGCAGAGTTGTTTGCTGAATACATCGATGACAGCTTCGCTCTCGCCCTTACGCATGAGGCCGTGGTTTACATGTACACAGACAAGGTTGTTGCCTATGGCTTTTAAAAGAAGTGCAGCCACAACAGAACTGTCGACACCGCCTGAGAGTGCGAGCAGTACCTTGCGGTCACCAACCTGACGGCGGATGAGCTCAACCTGGTCGTTCACGAAATTGGTCATGTTCCAGTTCTTTTCGGCCTTGCAGGTGTCAAGGACGAACTCTTTTACAGCCTCCTTAACAGCCTCTACGTCGTTGCCGATTTCGGCTATCTTTACTTCGCAGAGTGCCTTGTCGTGACCGGCTGCCATTACAGGGAATCCGGCGTTGTAGATATCGTGGTTGACGTCAATGGCAACACCGTCAATTACATTATTGGGACCGCCGTTGATGATGATACCTTTTACATTGGGGAGTGCCTTGAGTTCATCTACTGTGATGTCATGCGGATAGATTTCGCTGTAGACGCCAAGGGCGCGGATGGCTCTTGCAAGTACGGTGTTCTCGTGACTGCCGAGGTCCAGAATAACAATCATGTCCTGTTTCATATATCAGATATAATTAATGGTTTTTTATTTGTTGCGAAAATAGTGTTTTTTCTTTTTTCTACAAGCGCTAAATGCTTAATAATTGTGTATGGCCGGTAAAAAAAGATTATTAAAAAGCGAGAGTGAAACCGCAAGGTCTCACTCTCGTTAGTGCGCGTTGTTATTTCTTCTCTTTCAAGAGGTCGCGAATCTCGGTAAGCAACTTCTCTTCGTTGCTTGGTGCTGCAGGTGCAGGTGCCGCTGCTGCAGCCTCCTCCTCTTTCTTTCTCTTCTCTCCGAGTTTTGTGATAATGCGGATTGTTACAAAGATTGACAATGCAATGATGAGGAAGTCAACAATATTCTGTATAAAGTTACCGTAGTTGAGGTAAATCTCGGGAGTGATAACTTCTACACCATCCTTGATCTCGACTACTTTGTCCTTAAGCAAATATTTTGCGGTCTTGAAGTCGATACCGCCCATTGCCGTACCGATAAGTGGCATGATGATGTCATTTACCAGTGAAGTGACGATTTTGCCGAATGCACCACCGATGATAACACCGACAGCCATGTCAATTACGTTGCCTTTCATTGCAAAGGCCTTGAAATCTTTTATGAATCCCATACTTGTATAAATTTAAAATGTTTTTGCTGTTTTTTTGAATTGTTTGCAAAGATATGAAGAATTCTGTAAAATATTGTGATTCTGTAAAAAATAATTTTAACACAGAATTGAGAAGCTGTTTTTTTTAAAAATGTCACTAAATATTATTATGTTTGCATAATGTGTGTCTTGAGTGGCCGCACTTGTCTATAAATACGCAATAAAACATGACCGATATGAAAACCAGAGGTTTTATAATTGCAACCATAGTGTTGTTCGCTTTATCCTTTTTACCGTACGGGGCTTATGCCCAGTTTACTAAAGGTACTGTTGTACAGCTTGTGAACAGGAGTTCCGGCAAGGCTGCGGCTGCAAATGCTTCACTGGTGAGCTGTGCCGACCGCAACAGCTCCGATTATTCCCAGCTTTGGTATGTCGAAGCGCGGAGTTATAATGCTATTCCCATCGGATACAAGGTGAGATTGCGCAATCTTGGCAACGGACGCTATCTGCAAGGAAACAATAATCCTTCCACACCATGGGGCACAGTGAAGAGCTCCGGCAGTTATACCGCGGAAAGTACTTATTTCACAACAGAATTGTGGGAGGCCCAAAGAGACGGTTATTATACCCTTGGTGCCGAGAACAAAAAAACGGGTAATACCGACTACTACTACGATAAATTGCATTGTGATGCGTCGGGAACTTGTGTCAGTTGGATGGGGGCTGCAGATGCTTCGCTCTGGAGCATTGAGGTTGTCTCGGGTATCGACGTGCAGGCGCAGTGGGACAAGCTTGCGCAATTCGAGAATATGGCAAACCGCAAGGATGAGTTTCAAGGTTATCTCAATACACTCTTCACGGATAACTTGTGTACTGAATTGCGTAGTTCTTATAAGTCACAGAGTGCATTGCAGGCATCGTCAGCCTATCAGGCGTTGCCTCAAGAACTGAAAGATATGGCTATGAAGGTTTGTAATGGAAATTGGGCCGAGACAAACAAGGATAACGGCAATGTCTCATGGACGAATGCCGCTGCAAAGCGTTTCAGAGTACAGACTATTGAGCCGCATTCTGTTGCCGAGGAGATATGCGAGGTGGTAAAAGTCGGCGCGTATTCCAATATGAATAATCCTACAGGTCTTTATGCAGGCGAAATGGATATGTTATATATAATGGTAAAGGGAGATATAAACCAGGGTTCTGCGCTTTATCTCGCAGGGCTTAACCATAATAGCAAGGATTATCTCACTTCCATTGCAGGATGCAATCCGGTACAACTTCACACTGGATTGAATGTAGTTCCGTTCTATGGTGACAAAAGTATGCTGTATCTGCTTTACTCGGTGAACAGCCAGAGCAGCAGCTATCCTTTGACCAACTATCCCGATATCGAGGTGCACATTGAAGGTGGCTGTATAAGGGGCTTGTATGACCGTTCTATGAATGATGAGGATATTTTCAGTGAACTCAAGAGTAATGCCTCGAAGCTCGGTATGGAGTATTACGATGTACTTGGTGAGAAGTTTGTTTTCCGTACAAGTTGGGAAACTGTATTCAAGAATAATACGGCATCATCGATAAACCGTGCTTTGGATATGTGGGATACGATTGGTCTATCGCAGCATCTGGTCATGGGTATAGCTTCGGCAGATGAGGTAGCAAATGACCCGCTAAGCCTGCATGAATATACCTCTGATTTTTCAAAAGTTTTCAACAATAGGCAACTTGTTCATACAATACCGACTTTGGCAGCATATACACAAGCGCCTTTCAGGATTCAGTTCGCACATGGTGAGGGACTATTGCAAGGCGATGTCATGGAGAAGGGGGGATATATCTGGGGCCCGGCTCATGAGCAGGGACATGCGAACCAGAATGTCATAAATATGGTTGGAACGACGGAGATAAGCAATAATCTCTTTTCAAATGTGGCTGTTTTCTATCAGGATTACCTTCTTTCACGCGGTGGAACAGTCGCCGATAATTGTGAAGGCTATAAAGCCGGCATAGCATGGCATTTCCGCGATTCCAATTCACGGATGAGAATGTTTTATCAATTATGGCTGTACTATCATGCAGCCGGAAAGAATAAAGATTTCTATCCTAAGCTTTTTGAATATCTTCGTAATGACCCTATGACGATACATCCTTCGTCGGTTGGCGATGTATATACGGCGAATGAGTCTTTGAAGTTCTATAAGTATGCTTGTCTGGCTGCAGGTGAGGACCTGACGCCTTTCTTTGAAGCCTGGGGATTCTTTGTCCCATTTGAAAAAACGGAAATAACGGATTACAATACTTATTCTGTCGTAAATCTCAATAGCGATATAATCTCGGCAAAGAACACGGTTGCGGCTTATGGTTTTCCCAAGAATTATGCTGCGATATTCATTGAAGATAGAATCGGGGATGTAGTAAGCCGTAAATATACTGGTCATAAAAAGGATTGGATAGATAAGGCTCTTGATAACGTTGGAAGCATCGGTATGTTTTCCGATTTTACAGGTGACAAATCTTTGGACGGAGAGTTTGTGTGGGTGGAAACGGCACGCAACGTCGTTGAGGTCTCTGGCGGAGACGGAGCAGCCGGAATAATCATAGAGAAGTCGGGAGTCTTATATTCATTCTTCAATACCCTTGAATTGGAGTTGGACGATATCATGATGAGCGGAATCAAATCGGGGGAATGCAAAATCAAGGTGGTAGGTGTCGATGGACAATTATATGATGTAAAAAGTGTTGACGAGTCTGAGAATGCTGCGACAAAGAGAACCGTGCTCAAATCAATGATGGATAATGCCGATGATGTTGTGAAATATGTTGATTACGATGGATGTAAGGTGGGGTATTATAACCCGATATATACAGCCGGCATTGAGTTGCTGCTTGAAAAGGCTCGTACTGTTTACGAAAAGGGTATAAGTGATGAGTATGATGTGTATATTGATAAACTTTCTGCAGAAATAAGCAAGTTCAAGGATTCAGGCGATGCAGCAATTATTAATGTCGCTGATGGTTGCACATACCGTATTGAAAACAAACTGCACGATGGAAAAAGAATGTATCTGGCTGCAAACAAGGAGGTTGATGGGGCAGCAAACCCTGTGTCCGATACTGATAAATGGATATTTGAATATTCCGGTAGTGGTATCGGTTATTATATAAAGAATAAGAATAATGGCTGTTATATTGATAAAATGACAACCTATAGCCAACAGGTATATGCCGATGAAACATCAAGAAGTACTGCTGATGTATACAACGTAATGGTTGCCGATGATAAGACTGTATCCTTTACGGGAACGTCCTATCTGTTGCATCTTGATTCGTGGATGAATGTGGTTGGATGGTTCAGTGATGCAGAGGCTTCGTATTGGCATGTGCGTCGCACTGATGTTCCCGAAACCGAAACAGCAATGTTTGAAATGAATAAAATGGCCGCTTGTGTAAAATGGCTGTTGGAAGAGATTTCCACAAATGTAATATTCGGCCAAAACTTTTCGGTGGGTGGCGTGAATGCAAAGTACAAGGGAGTCGTCGAGCTCCAGGAACTGGTTGATGCATGCCGCTCTGTAAGCAATGCTCAAAACATGGCAAATGCTTCGCACGATGCGTATATGAATATGTATAAAGAACTGAATTCGCATTATACATCATTGAAGAAGGCGTATGACATTGGTAACGATGTTGAACTCAAAAATTCTCGTTTGGCACTGATGGCTGCCGTAGGCGATGTACGTTCTCTCCTTTCGGGCAACTTGCTCTCCGGTGCTTTGAAGTTGCAATGTACCGACCGATCTGCACCGAACTACATATCTTCAAATGCCGAGCACAATGCAGGTGGAGCAGCTAAGGACGGAGCCGGTTTGCCGGCATTGCTTGATGGCAGTAAGGCTACATATTTCCATAGCCGATGGGCTGGTACCGTGGTAAATGAAAACCATTATATTCAGGTTGATTTGGGAAGCGGTAACTCTGTTACCGATTTCTGCTTCAGCTACTCGGCGCGCGAAGGGGCGCATCATGCAATACCTTCCGGTATGGTTGTGTCCGGTAGCAATGACGGGGCGAATTTTGAGCAGATAATCACTTTGGGACGTCAGGAACTTGTAGGAGCAGGGCAGGACGGCAGCGCTGATTATTCGCTCAACTCGAATTTTGCTGCCGTTACTAAAAAAGGACGCAAATTATCGTCTGTAAGACTGAATAGCCCGGGCTGTGGCGATCAGACTGCAAATCTTGCAAACCCGAGTGCACTCTACAATGATCTTACTGAAACAGTGTTCAATGTACTTCCGGGTGAAACAGTTACGGCATCATTCGTGAAAGATGGCGACTGGAACTGGATGCATGGATATATATATGTGGATACTGACAATAATGGCTTCGATGCTTCTGTTGACGGGTTCGCGCCAACCGGTGATATGGTTTCCTACTCTTTCTATGGTAGCGAAAGTGATGAAACAAGCGGATACAACAGTCTTGGTAACTACATTTCGGGTGACGGACGCAACGTGCTTGACCCGCCTTCGTTCACAGCTCCTTCGACTCCTGGTCTGTATCGTATGCGTTATAAGGTCGACTGGAACAGCGTTGACCCGAAAGGTGACAATAACAGTAATTTCGGAGGTACGATAGCTGATACCGACGGGTGTATTGTCGATGTTATGCTACGTGTCGGCGATGTGCAGTCTGCTGCTTTCAGTGGAGATTTTGTCTCCGATACGATTTCATGCGGAAATGAATTCCGTTACCTGCGTTTTACTGTGACCGAATCGGATTGCTTTGTCGAGTCACACAATTGTTCGTCAGAACATCTGCAGTATAACGGATATCATTATTTCTGTATTTCGGAGTTCGGACTTGTAAAGTTCGAAACGGTCTCTCCCGAAGGTACATGGCTGCCGCTTTATGCCGATGAGGCCAATGCACTTCTTGCTGATGCTGAGATGCTGCTTGAGAATGGAACAACCGCAACGCAGCTTGACGCGTGTACAAACCGATTGCTGCAGATGGCTGACACTCTTGGCAGGGCACTGAAGACACCGCTGCCTGTAGAGCTTACTGCCGATGTCAATAATCCGGTATTCTATCGCATTATTTCGGTTGTGGGTAATTCTCCTCTGGAGTATGAGACTGATGCGACTGCGAATGTTTTTGATGCAACGGATGCCCCGATAAACCTTGTTTCGTTTGCCGATTCCAATGACAATGTGCAAGGACAGGCTTGGTATTTCATGCGTGGAACGGATGTAGGACATTACTATCTGTCTCCCAAGCAAGGTAATGAAAAGGTGCTTGGCGCAAACCCGGCCTGGTCGCAGGTGATGCTGGCCGGTGAGGGTAGAGTGTGGTGCGTAGAGAGAAATATTCAGGGATACATTACGGAATGGAAGATTAAAGTGTCGGAGAATGGAAGATTTGTTTTCTCTCCTGTTTATGAGACTCCTCTCGTAATGGGGCGTCACGATGCCGATTCGCAGCGATTGGGCTTTGTTGACGATGCATCGTCGGAGAATGCTATGTTTGTTGTTGAAAAGACGGAACTTGATTATAACGGCATTGATAATCCCTTGCCTGAGAGTGAGAGCGGAGAGGGTGGAGTATACGACATTTATGGCCGACGTGTAGAGCGTGTTGTCTCTCCGGGATTGTATATCATCAACGGCAAGAAAACCTATATGAGACCTTGAAAACGGTTGAATTTATCTCCCGTAATGGATAAATATTGCTTTTGATAGAATAAAAGAGAATTTTATTGTTGCTTTTTTATTATTTAACTGCTTTCGGTGTTTAATATATAAAAACATTTTGTTAAATTTGCGGAGTAATCTCCGCGAAGATAGGCTGCACTCGTTGGAAAATGCCAAAGTAAACTTTGCATTTCACTCGTTTGCACTATCATTGCCGGAGTAAACTCGGTGAAGATAGGCTGCACTCGTTGGAAAATACTAAAGTGTGCTTTGTATTTCACTCGTTTTTGTGCGCTGTCTTTTGAGATAATTCAGTATGTATAAGGTATGAAGAAAGCTGGATTTCTGTTGATGTTGATAGTTGTGGCTTTGGTACTTGTTTCGTGCCGCGCTACTGAATATTGTAATTGTGGTTGATTATTCGCCATTTGATGAAAGGATTACGAGAGTTTTTTTAATTATAAACGTTTTAATTAAATTTTTAAGAAAATGATTAAACTTGGTATTAACGGTTTCGGTCGTATCGGCCGTATGGTATTCCGCGCAGCAGTGAAGAACTTCGGCAACGACATTCAGGTTGTAGGTATCAATGACCTTCTCGATGCTGATTACTTGGCATACATGTTGCGTTACGACTCTGTACACGGTCGTTTCGACGGTACAGTAGAGGTTGAGGGCAACTACTTGGTAGTAAACGGTAACAAGATCCGTTTGACAGCTGAGATGGATCCTGCTAACTTGAAGTGGGACGAGGTAGGTGCTGAGGTTGTTGTTGAGTCTACAGGTTTCTTCTTGACAGACGAGACAGCTCGCAAGCACATCACCGCAGGTGCAAAGAAGGTTATCATGTCAGCTCCTTCAAAGGACAGCACTCCTATGTTCGTATACGGTGTAAACCACACAACATATGCTGGTCAGGACATCATCTCTAACGCTTCTTGTACAACAAACTGCTTGGCTCCTATCGCTAAGGTTTTGAACGACAAGTTCGGTATCGTTAAGGGCTTGATGACAACTGTACACGCTGCTACAGCTACTCAGAAGACAGTAGACGGTCCTTCAAAGAAAGACTGGCGTGGTGGTCGCGGTATCCTCGAGAACATCATCCCATCTTCAACAGGTGCTGCTAAGGCAGTAGGTAAGGTTCTTCCTGTTCTCAACGGTAAACTCACAGGTATGGCATTCCGCGTTCCTACTTCTGACGTTTCTGTAGTTGACCTTACTGTTGTATTGGAGAAGGAGGCTACAATGGCTGACATCTGCGCTGCAATGAAGGAGGCTTCTGAGGGCGAGTTGAAGGGTATCCTCGGCTACACAGAGGACGCTGTAGTTTCTACAGACTTCCGTGGTTGCGCCAACACTTCAATCTTCGACGCTAAGGCTGGTATCTCTCTCGATGCTAACTTCGCTAAGGTTGTTTCTTGGTATGACAACGAGTGGGGTTACTCAAACAAGGTTTGTGAGATGGCTCGCGTTATCGCTGCTAAGTAATTTGGAGTAACATAGCCTAAATATGAAGGGACTTCACGATAGTGAGGTCCCTTTTAATATAGATATGCTTACACACCACTTGCCGTTATCTGTTTTATTTCATATATTCGCACCAAAAGAAATCCGTTGCTATGAACCGCTATATCGAAATAGAGTGTTACGATGATCTTGAACCTCTGTTGTTCCCCGGTAATCTGCTTGAACATTATGCCTTCCAGAACATTGCATTCGAGCGTAATGCCGTACAATGCCGTTTCCAGGATTGCATATTCTTCGGTTGTTCCATGCCCGATGTGATGCGGAATGAACTTGCGCCTGATTGTTGTGTGTTGCCGGCGCTTCCTGTCCCCTTCAATCTTTTTCCTGCGCATCTTTACTCGCCGGCGGAACTTTATGCAGGATTTGACTTCCGTAATTCTGATACTTTCTTGCAATGTTATGATACGCGCATTTATACTCATTATATATCCCAAGGCAAACAGGCTGCTGATATTGCCGAGACTGTTGCGCGCTCCTTGCATGACCATTCGATTAGTGATGCATTGCATGATATGCTTGAAAGGTATGATGAACGTAGGGTTGTAGCAGTGATGGGAGGCCATACACTACTGCGCACCGATGAAATGTATCGCAAGGTGGTGATCATTGGAAAACATCTTGCCGAGAAGGGGGCTCTTATTGTGACAGGTGGCGGACCAGGTGCGATGGAGGCAGCACATCTGGGAGTGTGGCTTGCAGGACGGCACGATTCGGTTGTGGATGATGCCATTGCAATGCTTTCACTTGCTCCTTCGTATAAGGATGAGGGGTGGCTTGTTTCGGCATTTGGTCTGATGGAGAAGTTACCTCGTATAAATGACTGTTGCAGTATAGGCATACCGACATGGTTCTATGGTCATGAACCGGCAACGCCTTTTGCCACGCATATTGCCAAATATTTCGATAACAGTATACGCGAGGATGGCTTGCTTGCCATTGCAAAGGGTGGGGTGATATATTCTCCCGGCAGTGCAGGCACAATGCAGGAGGTATTCCAGGATGCAGCACAGAACCATTATCTGACATGCGGCTATGCAAGTCCTATGGTATTTCTCGGTAGTGAATATTGGACAGATACTCTTCCGGTCTATCCTTTGTTGAAAGGATTATGTGAAAAAGGACGGTATAAGAATCTGTTGCTCTCCGTTACTGATGAACCGTCCGATGCTGTGAGGGAGGTAATGAAGTTTGTAAACAACAAATGATAAAGAGGCCGGGTCAAAAGGGTCATTTTGACTCGGCCTCTGTTGAGCGGTAAACGGGGCTCGTAATCGGCTTGCCGCTTTGCTTGCAAAGAACCCGCACCTTAATCGGGTTCAGTAGAAATTTCGTGTAGACGAAATAACTCAATTAAATAAAACTGTTATTCCTTGGTTTGTTTTACCCTTAATCTGTTGTCGTTTATTCTTCTTGTTGTCGTTCTATCACATACTTTTCATGACTGAAAAGTATGCAAAAGGTCCCGGCACACGGAAATTCCAGTCGACCTCTTTTTTGTTCAA
>JAFQEZ010000071.1 GCA_017398805.1 Bacteroidaceae bacterium
GTGTGCCGGGACCTTTTGCATACTTTTCAGTCATGAAAAGTATGTGATAGAACGACAACAAGAAGAATAAACGACAACAGATTAAGGGTAAAACAAACCAAGGAATAACAATTCTATTTACTTGAGTTATTTCGCCCACACGAAATTTCTACTGAGCTCCTTTTGGCTAAACCCACAAGCCCAGTTTATACAATACACGAAAAGGCTGGATGAAAATCCAGCCCTCTGTTCGGTAAATATATTCTTTGTTAATTTAGGCTAACTTTGCGATTCTTGCGCAGAGACCTGACTTGAGGTTTGCAGCCTTGTTCTTGTGAATAAGACCACGCTTAGCCATTCTGTCAAGCATCTTCTGAACCTCAGGGAACTTTGCCAAAGCCTCGTTCTTGTCAGTGATTGCACGAAGGCCACGAACTGCTGAACGCATGTTCTTGCCGAAGTAGCGGTTCTGAAGGTTTCTCTTCTCTGTCTGTCTGATTCTCTTAAGTGATGATTTGTGGTTTGCCATCTCTTTATATTATTTTTTTAGTTTTCAATTGTAGCCCATAGGGGAATCGAACCCCTCTTTCAAGAATGAAAATCTTGCGTCCTAGCCGATAGACGAATGGGCCATTGCCTTGTGATGCCCCTTGCGAGGGCGCCAAACGATGTTTGGTGACTAAAGCGAGTGCAAAGGTATAACCTTTTTTTTGAATTGGCAAAGGATTTGTGGTTTTTTTTGTAAATTTGCACCAAATGCATCAGTTTAAGAAGCTGTTTGAATTTATATCGCCAATTTTTAAAATAAAAAATGGCGGAACATTCGGCTTTCAGAAGAAAATATTTTTTAGAAATTCAAATAGTTTCCAAGCGTTTATGACAGAGAAATTTGAGGGAATTGTACTGAGAACATTCAAGTATAGCGACTCGTTGATGGTTGCCGACATATATACAAAGTCGCGTGGACGCCTCTCATTTCTTGTGCCTGTATCGCACAATAAACGGAGTAAAGTGCGCAATGTACTTTTCCAACCTTTGTCAATGCTTTCATTTACCGCATCTTTCAAAAAGGGAGCAATGTCAAGAGTGCAGGAGGTGCAGCCTTACACCATGTTGCTGTCGCTGCAAGGTGATGTAGTGAAGTCGTCGATAGCGCTTTATCTCTCTGAACTTCTTACATATTCGTTGCGCGAGGGGGGTGAGGATGAATCGCTGTTCAACTTCCTGGACCGTTCTTTCACGCTTCTCGACAATCTTGAAACCGGTTACAGCGACTTTCATCTTGTCTTTATGGTGCAACTGTTGCGTTATCTTGGAATATATCCCAACATAGAAGATTGCAACGTGCGTTCATATTTCGACTTGCAGCAGGGCTGCACTGTATCGTTACAGCCGTTGCATGGATATTATCTGCCTCCTGCCGAGACAACTGCGTTCGTCGAGTTGCTTCGTACGGGATATGATACAATGCACAGACTCTCCTTAAACAGAGAATTGCGGGGCAGATACCTCGCAATCCTATCAATGTATTATCGTCTGCACATCCCAGAGTTCCCTCAGTTGAAATCGCTCGATGTGCTCCGCGAACTCTTCAATTAATTGTTCAGCAGTTGCTTCACGATGGTAGAGATGACTCTGCCCTCGGCTTTTCCTGCAAGCTGTTTGGTGGCAACGCCCATAACCTTGCCCATATCCTGCGGTCCGGTTGCGCCGGTCTGTGCAATGATATCCTTGAGGGCTACGGCTATCTCCTCTTCGCTCATCTGTTTCGGGAGGTACTTCTCCATAACTGCGACCTGTGCAAGCTCCTCCGCTGCAAGTTCGGGCCTGTTCTGGCTGCTGTAGAGTTCAGCCGACTCCTTACCCTGCTTCGCAAGCTTCTGTATGATCTTTATCGCAGTCTCGTCGCTTACCGTATCACCTGCACCGGGTGCTGTCTTTGCCTCAAGGAGCACCTTCTTTATGTTGCGCAAAGTGTCAAGGGCAACCTTGTCCTTGGCCTTCATGGCCTCCTTTATGTCATTGCTGATAATGTCAAATAGTTCCATAAGTCAAATTTCGTTTGATGTATCATTATTGTCAAGTTCTACACTCTCTAGCCCCTCGGCCTGTTTCTCTTCGTGGTTTTCCTCCGATGATGCAGGCTCGGGTGCCGGTTCCGGCGTTACCGGCTGTCCGGGTACGTTGCCGTTCTGTGTGCCGTTTGCTATGGCAATCAGTTTGTCGAGTTCCATCGAACTGCGTTTGTATGTAGGCGATTTGTCGAAGGCCTCGATGAACTCGTCGTTGTTCATCTCGTCGCCCTTGAAGATGTAGACCCGATATTCGGGTTTGTAGAGTTTCTCCATCATGTTCTCGAGCTTCGCCTCTTCCTGTTCCTTCTCCTTTATCTGCTCGAGTGTCAGTTTCTCCTTTATTGCCTCTTCCTCTTTGATTACAGGCTCAAGCCCAGGGATATCCTTCATGCCGAATCCTGTGGCAAGTACCGTTACCTTCACCTCGCCCTCTCCAAGGTTGGCATCCTTGCTGTAACCCCAGATAAGCTCAATGTCGTCCTCCTTGAACTTGTTCATGAAAGCCTCGACCTCTGCCATCTCCTCAATGCGTATCGGGTCATTGGGGTTCTCATATATGTTGAAAAGAATCTTCTTTGACTTGTAGATGTCGTTGTTATTGAGCAACGGCGAGTGGAGCGCTTCGTTGAAAGCCTTGGATACTCGCTGTTCGCCCTTCTTTATTCCGTAACTCATGATAGCGACACCGCCCCCTTTGAGAATCTTTTTCACGTCACGGAAGTCGAGGTTGATTGTGCCTCGTGCAGTAATGATCTCCGCAATACTCTTGGTGGCTGTCGTGAGTACCTCATCGACAAGATGGAATCCCTCTGTTACGTGGAGCTTCGGGAACATGTCGATAAGGCGCTGGTTGTTGATTACCAGCAGGGCATCTACATGCTTTGATATCTCCAGCACACCCTTGAGCGCCTGCTTGATCTTGTTGGTCATCTCGAACTTGAACGGTATCGTGACAATGCCGACAGTCAGGATATCCATGCTCTTGGCAATCTCTGCCACAACCGGAGCAGCGCCTGTTCCTGTACCACCTCCCATGCCGGCTGTGATGAACGCCATCTTGGTGCCGTCGTTGAAAAGGGCCTCAATCTCCTCACGGCTCGATTCGGCAGCCCTGCGTGCAACTTTCGGGTCATTTCCGGCACCGAGTCCTTCGGTTATCTCCATTCCAAGCTGCACCTTCTTCGGGATAGGTGAGTTCTGCATTGCCTGCAAGTCGGTGTTGCATACAGCAAATGATACATTGTGTATGCCTTTACGGTACATATTGTGTACAGCATTGCTGCCACCGCCGCCTACACCGACAACCTTTATTATCCTCAGCGATTCTGTTCCTATTGCAAAAGGAAGCACTTTCTTTACTGGTTCATCCATATCCTTACTGTTTTGCATCATTTGTTATTCTCCTCCTCGCTGTACTCCTCCTCGTCATTGGTTATCTCTCCTACAAAGTTCTTGGCTCCGTTTCCCAGTTTCTCCCATAAAGAACCGAACAGGCCTGGACCTTTTGCTTCTCTCTCTCTCTTCTTTCTCTCCTTTTCGGCCTCTTTTCTTTCCCTCTCTTTCTCTTTCCTTATTCTCTCTTCCTCTTTCTTCTTTGCCTTTTCCTCCTCTTTTCTTTTCTTCTCTTCCTCTAATCTCACCCTCTCTTCTTCTCTGCGTTTATCTTCCTCCTCTTTTTTATTTCTTCTCTCCTTTTCGGGGTCATTATGGATCACTTCAATATCCACTCTCCCATAGTCATTGTTTTTTGATGGAACCTCCTGCGTCTCTCTTGAATCATCTTCGAACAGTTCTGCCAGGCTCTTCTCTTGCTTCTCCAGCTCGCAACAGTTGTCCTTTCCCCTGTTGAGGAGGCCGTAGAGTGTTGCCGAGAATGTATCTGTGGTGTTGACACCCGGTGCGCATATCAGGTTGAACTTTGGTGCTGGCTTGACCTCTACATTGAATTCTGGCAGATACTCTTCGGTCAACATCATGAAGTTCTTCAGTTTAGAACCGCCACCTGTGAATATGATATGTTGGATGAGCTCGCCCGATTCTTCAATCTGATACTTCACGTTCTGCAGAATCTCTCCGTAACGTGCATTTATGACGCTGTTTATGGTCTCATTGTCCAAGTTACCTCTGTTCTCGGCATTAGACTTGTATCCCCTTGTGATTTTTATCTCTTCGGCCTCATCGGTCGTGATGTTCTCCGAGCAGAGGTCACGTGTGACATTCATGCTGCCGACAGGGAGCACTACAAGCTTACGCATGTTGCCGTTGTTGTATATTGTGACGGTTGTGGTCTCCGCTCCTATGTCTGCAAGGGCGCATCCGTTGTTGCGTTCATCATCGGAAAGACGTATCTCGCCCTCCATGCGTGCCGCGATGAAACTGTCGAAAATTTCAAGCTTGGCCTTCTCGAAACATTCGTCGAGCTGGTCCTTATACTGTTTCTTGATAACAATATTCAGGTAGTTGCCCTCAATGTTCATGGCAGGTATACCGATGGGGTTGCGTTCGGTTTTGCCGTCCATCCTGTATTCCTGGGTTATCGAGGTGACCTTGTAGTAACCTTCGGGTATCTGGAATATCGCATCATTCTCATCCTCCATCTCACTGATAATCTCCGGTGTAATCTTTGTATGGGATTCAAAGCATCGGGTCACTTTTGATTTGATACTATGGATTGAGAGTCCGGCAAGAGAGATATACGCTCTCTTTATCTCGACTTTTTCTGTTAGTTTCTCTTCCAGATTGTTGATTATGCAGTTGATGGCTTCACTTGTCTTGTCAACGTTGCGCACTGTACCGCGCGAGATAAAGCCGTCGGCAGGGATGCTTGTAGCAGCAAGGATTCTTGTTCCTTCGTATGTCTCGATGCTGACAGCTCCCGAAATCTTGGATGAGCTGATCTCAATGGCTACTATGTAATTGTTTTGTCCCATATCTGTTATTTTTGTTTATCCTTCTTTGTTGCAAAAATCTTGTCACCGAACTCAACGTTCAGTTTGCTGTGTTTGTTCCAGCCTACGGTTGAAAGTCCTTTCTTGTAGAATGTGTAGAGCTTGTCGAGCTTTGCCGGGGCATTCTCCGCAGTTCCGAACTCAATCACATGGTCTCCTACCCTTGGCACGAGAATTATATTCTTTTTCTCGTCGAAATATATCTGCTCTATCTGTGCCTGCCAGAACTTGTTGCCCTCTATGGCTTTTGCAATCTCCTTCAGCTCCTTCTTTATGATTCCGTCATCCACATGTCCTGTAGCAACCGGAAGATAGAGTGTCTTGTGTATGTTCTCGATCTTGTTCCCCACAGAGTCTATGTAGAACTCGTCGCCGTCAGGTTCAAGGACCTTGAGGATTGGTGTTCGGCATACGATGCTAAGGTCCACATATCCGGTCGTAGTCTTGTATGCTTCACACTTCTCTACTATTGAAAGACCATTTATGTACCTTTCAATGTCACGGCATACGACACTGTCCATAGCCTTGCCGTTGGGGTCGAGCCCCTCTTTCTTCAACAGCTCAATGACATTGTCCCTGCTGAGAATCTCGTCATCACATGAAGAGATTGTGACAAAGATACCCTTGCATTTGCTGTTGTCCTCCTTTTGGGGGATAACGACAAATGCATATATCAGGTAGCACACAGCCAACCCGTAAAGGCAATATTTTATCAGTTTCTTAGACATTATCTATCAAGCAGTATCTCTTTCATGCGCGGTACGTCGTTCTCGATATCTCCTGCACCGAGCGAAACCAGTACCTCTATATTGTTTTTCTCTTCCTCTACAACCTTGAGCACATCGGCGCGGCTGCACATCATCTTCTCCACATTCCCGGCAAGGCGGTCATATATCAGCTTGCTGGTAACTCCGGGCATAGGCTTCTCCCTTGCCGGGTATATCTCTACAAGAATTACCTTGTCAAAAAGCGATAGGCTCTCGGCAAACTCCTTGTAGAAATCAGCGGTACGGCTGAAAAGGTGTGGCTGGAAAAGTACTGTAACCTTCTTGTCACGGTACAGTTCCTTGATTGACCTTGCGCATGCCTTCACCTCATCGGGGTGGTGGGCATAGTCGCTCAGCAGTACAAGATTGTCCTCTTTTATGTGGAAGTCGAAACGGCGGTCCGCTCCTGCAAAACTTTTCATTCCGCTTTTCAGTTCTTCCGGTGTGGCACCGCAAATCTCTGCCATTGCCATTGATGCGATGCCGTTCTCGATGTTTATGCTGACCGGCACTCCAAGCTCTACATCTTCAATCCTCTGCCATGGTGATACATAGTCAAATATTATGGTACCGCCACCTATGCGTATGTTCTCGGCATGGAAATCTCCCTTCTCGCGGTCATATGTAAGCGTCTTGACCCCCTCTTTCACGCGCGGTTTGACTTCAAGGCCTTCGTGTATTATAAGATATCCTCCGGGGCGAATCTTCTCGGTGAACCGGGCGAAAGCCTCGAGGTAGTTCTCTTTGTTGCCGTAGATGTCAAGATGGTCGGGGTCGGCAGATGTGATGGCTGCCACATAAGGCTCAAGGTGAAGGAATGAACGGTCGTACTCATCGGCTTCAATCACCACAAGGTCACTCTTTGACGAAAGTATCAGGTTGCTCTTGTAGTTCTTTGATATGCCACCGAGAAATGCAGCGCAATCAACTTGTGACTGGTGCAACAGGTGTGCCGTCATTGTGGATGTCGTGGTCTTGCCATGGGTTCCGGCAGCACATACGCCACGTTTGTCCCTTGTTATTATGCCAAGTACCTCGGCTCTCTTCTTTATCGTGAAGCCTCCACCGCGGAATAGTTCCCATTCCTTGTGGTCGGCAGGGATTGCCGGGGTATATATCACAAGTGTGTCCATGGGGTTGCGGCACTCGTCGGGAACGAGTGCTGCATTCTCTTCGAAATGAAGGTGTGCACCCTCTTCGATGAGTCTTTGTGTGAGTTCGCTCGGGGTGCGGTCATATCCGGCAACAAACTTGCCCTCGCTCAGGAAGTACCTGACAAGCGCGCTCATTCCGATGCCGCCTGCCCCCAGAAAATATACCGATTTTATATCCTTGAGTTCCATTACTTCAAATGTTCCTTTTCACGTCTGATCTCTTTTTCCATATAAGCATCGGCTAGCATAAGAACCTCGTCAGCAATTTCTTCAGCTGCATTCGGACGTCCCATCTTCTCGATGTTCACTTCAAGTCTCTGTAGCAATGCGTCATCTTTTACAGTTTCTATTGCCTTTACAACAAGCTCCTCCTTGGCTTTGGCATCCGCTACATATATTGCCGCCTCCTTGTCGACGAGTGCCATTGCATTCTTTGTCTGGTGATCCTCTGAGACGTTCGGAGAAGGCACAAGTATAACGGCTTTCCCGAGCAGAGCGAACTCCGAAATCGAGCCTGCACCTGCACGTGATACAACAAGGTTGGCTGCACTCAGCGCATCGGCCATATTCGTGACAAAGTCTGTTACCTTGAGGTTGTCCGGTTTGCCTATCTCTGCAACTCTCTGCTTCATCTCCTCGAAGTAGAGCTTTCCGGTCTGCCATATGAACTCAATCTCAGGGTTCTTTCTTATCAGCTCTATCTGTGCCATGATGCTCTCGTTCACACTGCGGGCACCAAGGCTTCCGCCAACTATCAGCACGCACTTCTTTGTCTCGTCAAGCCCCATCCTTTTGCACGCTTCGTTGCGGTTCGATCGCATGTCGATGAGGCTCTTGCGCACCGGGTTGCCGGTGAGTTTGATTTTCTCGTGGGGAAAGAAACGCTCCATGCCTTCATAAGCAACACAAATCATCTTTGCCTTCTTTGAAAGAATCTTGTTGGTGACACCGGCATATGAGTTCTGCTCCTGGATAAGTGTGGGGATATCCATGCTTGCAGCCATCTTAAGCGTAGGACCGCTTGCATATCCGCCTACACCTACAGCAACCTGCGGAGCAAACTCTTTGATAATCTTCTTTGCCTTGCGCTGGCTTTTGAGTATGAGCCACAATGTCTTGAAATTCTTGAAGATGTTCTTGCGGTCAAATCCTGCAATGGGCAGGCCAATGATTCTGTATCCTGCATCAGGTACTCTTTGCATCTCCATGCGGTTCTCTGCTCCGACGAACAGAATCTCTGCCGACGGTTGCTTTCTCTTTATTGCGTCGGCAATGGAAAGTGCCGGGAATATATGTCCTCCGGTGCCGCCACCGCTCACTATGATTCTATAATTCTTTTTCATAGCATGGATATTTATTAGTTTATTTTATACTCTTCTTCTTTATGGTATCCTTGCTTATGCATAGCAGTATACCTATGTATACACAGTTTATCATTACGGATGTACCGCCTTGGCTGATGAGCGGCAACGGTTGTCCGGTCACGAAGTCGCCGACAGAGATGTACATGTGCAGCATCGCCTGCGATACAATGATAATTCCTATTCCAATGGCAAGCATTGCAGGGTACATCTTTTCGCATCTGTTGGCTATCTTGCCGCACCTGTATAGCAGTGTAAGGTAGAGCAACAGTACGAAAATGCCTCCGATGAGCCCCAACTCTTCAAGTATAATGGCATATATGAAGTCGGAATAGGCATGCGGAATGTTGTCGCGTTGTACCGAGTTGCCGGGACCGCAGCCTATGAGGTGGCTCGATGCGATTGCCATGTTGGCATGCGCTCTCTGGTCATCCACTATCTGGTATGTGGCCGGGTCGATAGGGTCGCTGTTTCCCATGTCCTTGATGCGGTTCTTCCATGTTATGACCTTGTTGCCGAAACCGTCACCCTTGGCTACGCTGTCGGGTGTCAACATTATTGCGCATATACCTACCACTCCAATTGCGGTGCATATTCCAACGACCTTGAGCATCTGTTTCCATGGTGCTTTTGCTATAAACAGCATAAGAAATAGTGTCAGTGACAGGATGAATGCAGTCGACAGATTCTCCTTCAGGATTATGAGTATAGGCAGGAGACCTAATTTAAGTATACTTATCAATGCGGTCTCTTTTGTTCCTTTAGAATCCTGATGCCCGGCAATTATCTTCGCTGTCAACATTACCAATCCTAACTTCACGAACTCCATCGGCTGGAAAGTTATGAATCCCAGTGATATCCATCGTGCACTTCCGTTTATCTGTGAACTGCTGTCGAACTGGGCCCAGATGATTCCGGCAACTCCGGCCAGATAGAAATATTTTCCTATCTTCTTTACCTGGTCTATGCTGTAAAGGTTGATGAACCATATTATGAAGATGCCGGCAGCAAGGAACATAAGGTGCCTGATGACAGGACTCCAGTAGCTGCCCGAATCGCTTATCTGTCTGCTGGTCGCACTGAAGACCTCTACGCCTGAGATGGCGCAGATGATGAAGAAGACAATCCATATTATCTTGTCTCCCTGAAACAGCCTTTCCTTAATGTTGTCAACCTTCATTATTGTTCTTTATTGTCAAATATGCGATTATTTCAGATGTCATCAAAGCTTCAGTACCTCCTCCTTGAACATCCTTCCTCTCTCCTCATAGCTTTTGAAGAGGTCAAAACTTGCGCAGCAAGGACTCAGTAACACTGTCTCTCCGTTTCTTGCGGTCTTGTAGGCCTCTGCTACACAATCCTTCATAGAGTGAGTGTCTATGATAGGAATGCCGAATCCGCCGAAGAATTCATGCAGTTTCGTGTTGTCAGCCCCAAGGAAAACAAGCGCACTGCATTTCTCCTTTACCAGTTCTGCAATCTCGCTATAGTCGTTACCCTTGTCCTTGCCTCCAAGGATGAGCACAGTCTTTCTCTTCATGCTTTGCAGTGCATACCAGCAACTGTTGACATTTGTAGCCTTAGAGTCATTGATATATTCCACACCGTTTACCATGGCAACCTTCTCCAACCTGTGTTCAACGCCTGTGAAAGATCGCAAAGCTTCACGTATGGTCTCCTTGCGTATTCCTGCCACGTTCGCCGAAATACCTGCCGCCATGGAGTTGTAAAGGTTGTGCTTGCCTGTGAGTGACAGCTCTTCGAGTTCCATATTGAACGGGGTGGGCTCGGTGAATACGAGTTTCTCCTCCTCGGTGTATGCAGCAGCGCCGGGTTGTTTCTCCTCGGCAAAAGGGTAGAGCTTTCCGTGCTTGTACTTGGCAAGTTCTCTCTTTATTATCGGGTCATCATTCCAGTATACGAATGCGTCGTCGGGTTGCTGGTTCTGCAATATGCGTAGTTTGGCATCCACATAGTTCTGCATCTTGTAACCGTAGCGGTCCATGTGGTCGGGTGTTATGTTCAGCAATACCGCCACGTTGGCGCGGAACTCATACATGTTGTCGAGCTGGAAACTGCTGAGCTCAACAATGTAGTAGTCCTTGTCACCTTCGGCAACCTGCAGTGCCAGACTCTTGCCGATGTTGCCTGCAAGTCCAACATTAAGACCTGCCTCGCGGAATATATGATATATGAGCGAGGTTGTGGTTGTCTTACCGTTGCTTCCTGTGATGCACACCATCTTGGCATTGGTGTAGCGTCCTGCAAACTCTATTTCCGATATCACAGGTATTCCTGCAGATGTTATCTTTACTATTATGGGCGCTTCGTTGGGGATTCCCGGGCTCTTTATTACCTCGGCTGCATTGAGGATGAGTTCCTCGGTGTGCTGCTTCTCCTCCCAAGGTATGTTGTGGCTGTCGAGCAGCTCCTTATATTTGTCGGCAATAGGACCGAAGTCCGATACGAATACGTCAAACCCCAGTTTCTTGGCGAGTACGGCTGCTCCGCAACCGCTCTCTCCTGCACCCAGAACAACAATTCTCTTTTCCATTTATCTTATCTTTAATGTCATGAGGGTCAGTGCTGCCATGATGATGGTTACAATCCAGAATCTAACTGTAACCTTTGCCTCATGCATGGGGCGCTTAGGCCCTTTGAACACGTATGTGCACTCTTTGTCAAGTTTCTCATCCTCCACGTTGTAATGGTGGTGCAACGGTGTGCGGCGGAAGAGGCGCTGCTTGATGCCCTTCTTCTTTCCGCGTTTGAAATACGCCACCTGCATGATTACCGACAGGTTTTCGGCAACGAATATACCGCAAAGCAGTATAAGGAGAATCTCCTTGTGCAGCAGTATGGCGATGACGCCGATTATACCGCCGATGGTAAGGCTTCCTGTGTCGCCCATGAATACCTGAGCCGGGAACGAGTTGTACCATAGGAAACCTATCAATGCACCAATGAAGGCGAACGTGAATATCACCACCTCTTCTCCTCCGGGCAAGAACATTATGTTCAGGTACTCGGCCCACGAGACGTGACTCGAGACGTAGGCCAGTATGGCAAGGGTGACTCCCATGATTGCCGCATTGCCGGCCAGCATGCCGTCCATTCCGTCATTGAGGTTAGCTCCGTTGGATACTGCGGTTATGACAAGCACCGATATAAGCACGAAAAGTGCCCATCCGGCCTCCTCTTTGTAGTCGCCGCAGAACTCCATTATCTCGCTGTAGTTGATGTTGTGGTCCTTGACGAACGGTATTGTTGTCTTGTTCTCCTTTGTAGCCTCGGCTTTGTGCTCCACCTCTATCACCTCGCCCTTCTTCACGGTGACATTCTCCCTCATTACAGCCTGCGGACTGAAACAGAGGGTAAGTCCGATGACCAATCCGAGTCCAACCTGGGCAGCAATCTTTACCTTTCCCGATATTCCCTCCTTATTCTTCTTGAATGTCTTTATATAGTCATCGGCAAAGCCAAGTATGCCGAGCCATACTGTAGAGACAATAAGCAGAATCATGTACACATTGTCGAGTCTTCCGAGCAACAGACAAGGAATGAGTATGGCAAGTATGATTATGAGTCCACCCATCGTCGGCACACCGGCCTTGAGGTTGTTCTTGTCAAAATCGCGCAGCGTCTCGGTAATCTGCTTCTTCTTGAAGTACTTTATGAGGTAACCGCCGAACCATGTAGATACAATCAGTGCTATGACAATGGCTGTCAATGCTCTGAACGATACATAACCGAAAAGTCTCGCTCCGGGGAAACCGCTCTCTTTCAGATAATCAAAAAGGTAATATAACATGTCTGTCAGTTGTTATGCCTTGAAAATTTCTCTTATAATCTCTTTGTCGTCAAAATGGTGCTTTACACCCTTTATCTCCTGATAATCCTCGTGTCCCTTTCCGGCAACGAGTATGACGTCGCCTTTCTGTGCAAGAGCAAATGCTGTCCTTATTGCCTCCTTGCGGTCGACGATAGAGATAACGTTCTTCTTCTGCTCGTCGTTGAGGCCTGCCAACATATCGTTGATGATATCCTGCGGCTCTTCGAAACGTGGGTTGTCCGAAGTCAGTATCACCCTGTTGCTTCCCTTCACGGCTTCTGTTGCCATGATAGGGCGTTTGCCCTTGTCGCGGTTGCCGCCTGCTCCTACCACCGTGATTATGTTGCCTCTGCCACGCAGCACATCATTGATGGTGCTGAGTACATTCTTCAAGGCATCAGGTGTGTGTGCGTAGTCAACTATCGCAGAGACACCGTTCGGCGCATGCAAGGCTTCAAAACGTCCTGATACCGGGCGGAGTGTGCTCATTACACGCAAAACCTCCTCGGGCTCTTTGCCAAGTTCAACTGCTGCTCCGTATATTGCCAGCAGGTTGCTTATGTTGAAGCGGCCTGTGAGCAGCGTCGAGAACTCGCGGTTGTTGAATTCCAATATCATGCCGTCGAGGTGTGTCTCCACAAGACGTGACTTGTAGTCACAGATTGTGCGTGTGGAATAGCTCTTGACATCTCCTTTGCAGTTCTGTACCATTACTGGACCGTTCTTGTCGTCGAGGTTGGTGATGGCAAAAGCGTTGCGTGGGAGATTGTCGAAGAAACTCTTTTTTGCCTTGAGGTAGTTCTCCATGGTCTCGTGGAAATCCATGTGGTCGCGTGTGAGGTTTGTGAAAATTCCTCCGGCAAACTCAAGTCCGCCTACGCGATCCTGTGCAAGAGAGTGTGAACTTACCTCCATGAATGCATATTCACAGCCGGCCTTCACCATCTCTGCAAGCAATCTGTTGAGTGAAATCGGGTCGGGGGTAGTGTGGGTCGACGGGTATGCTTCGCCGTTGATGTAGTTGCATACAGTGGAGAGCAGGCCACATTTGTGTCCCATCGCCATGAACAACTCATAGAGCAGTGTGGCGATAGTTGTCTTTCCGTTTGTTCCGGTGACACCCACCAGCTTCATCTTCTGCGAAGGATTCCCGTAGAATATGGTAGCCACTCTTCCGGTCACATATTGTGCGTCCTTGACAACCACGTATGCAGTTCCCGGGTCCTGTTTCTCTGGTATATTTTCACAAACGATGGCTTTGGCACCTTTCTCTATCGCCGAATCGATGTAGGCATGTCCGTCGGTCTGTGTTCCTTTTACGGCTATGAACATGTCCCCTTCCTGTACCTGTCGCGAATCAATGTTCACTCCAAGTATCTCAACTTCATCCTTTGGCAGGACAAGTCTGTTGTATTGTATCTCTCTGAGCAGATCACTAAGTTTCATTTCTCGTATCTCGTATTTCGTTGTATTATTATCCTTTTCTCTTTTATGTCAACCCTCTCAAGGGCTTAGGGTGAGGGTTATGGTTTCACCTTCAATTGCATCACTGCCCGGGGGGATGCTCTGTTCCATGACGGTGCCGTATCCTTCGATCAGGACTTTCATCTTGCGACGGTGCAACAGGTATACGGCATCTTTTGCACCCATGCCTATAAGGTCAGGTACCTTGTATATATCGGTCTCCTGTATCTCCTGTCCATACCCTTTTCCGTCTTTATTGCGGTTTATCGTGCCCCATGTCTCCTTACCGTTGCCGTTTACCGAATTGGTAATGCCCATTTCGTCCAGAACGGTTTTCACCTCCTCCATTTTTCCGCTCTTTATCAGAGGCAGGTAATTCTCCGGTACATCCTTGGCTTCGGCAATATCGCTTCTCATCTTCTTTGCCATGACCTTCTCGGCAATCTCTTTGAAAACGTATGCCGATGTGCTTCCTCCTCCATACGAATTCTTCTCTTTAATGATTTCCGGTCGTGGGTCGAGTTTATAGTCGTACATCACCTGTACAATGAGTGTGTATTCCGGGTCTTCAGCTGGGAAGAATCCGCAGAAACTCAACAGTTTGTTTTTCTTGTTCAGGTGTGAAACGGCTGTTCCGGTCTTTCCTGCTATTGTCATCATCTTGGAATATGCGTTTTTTCCTGTTCCGTCACGGCCTTCATTGTATTTCATTCGCCATTTGTGGACCCTGTCAATGGTTTTGCCGTTTACAACCTTGACAAGCATCTTTGTCATTTCGTCAGCAACTGATTTTGGGAAGAGTTGCTCGTTCAGGACTGTTGTGGGGAACTCCTCGATAACTTTCCCGTCTCTCAGTGCTGCCTTTACCAGACGTGGCTTCATCTGCTTTCCGCCATTTGCAATGGTGTTGTAGAAAGAGACCATGTTTATGGCTGTCATATTGATGGCATATCCGATAGACAACGAATTGATGGAGTATCCGTCCCATTTTGGGTTTCCTTTTATGGGATTTCCCTTTTCCGGGAAATTAGGTGTTGATTCGTTGTCTATGAGGTAGTAGTTGTCGGCAAGCCCGAAGCGTCGCAGAGTGTTTGTGTACTGCTTGGGGTCATCAAGATAGGCTTTCCTGATGAACTGTACAAGTCCGATGTTTGAAGAGTACATCATTGCATCGGACATGCTGTATTTGCCTGTTCCGTTATCACGGTACATCTCGTCAGTAATCCTGTGCCCCTTGAAACTGTGGACCATACTTTGATATGCTATGACCGAGTCCTTGGTGGTAAGCTTCCCGTCTGCCAGTATGGCTGTGAGCGCCACGGTCTTGAATATTGAACCCGGTTGGTTCAGGTCACATAGCGCGTGGTTGGATGTCGTCAGGTATTTTGGGTTCTCAGGATTCTCTACATAATGGACACTGCCGTCGCTCCTCTCATCACGTGTCAGGTTTACTATGGCCTTTATATCACCGCTCTTTGTCTCCATGAGAATTGCCCAACCTGCAGCCAGAGTCTTTTCCCTAAGCTGTTTTTCCAATGCCGATTGGCATATGTCAAGCATTTCGGTGTTGATGGTTGTCTGCAGGTCCATGCCGTTTTCGGCAGGCTGTTTTACCTTTGTTATGGATTTGCCTTTCCTGTTTGTCTCCTTCCGTCCTACGCCCGGTTTTCCGCTAAGATACTTGTTGTATTTCTTCTCGAGTCCGGTCATCTCAATGGTCATGTTGCCTTTGTCGTCATAGCTTTCGCGGAAAATACCGAATGTTCCCAGTCCGGCGTCTCCAAGAATGCTTTTGCGCTCCACCTTGTTTCTGTTGACGGTCTTTGCTTTGTCTTTCTTGTTCTTGACAAAATCCTTGTCATTTTCCGAGAAGAGTCCGCTGTATTTTGTTCCTTCTTTGAAGATGGGCAACTGCAGCAGTCTGTTGTATTGAGTATAAGAAACCTTACCGTTGTACAGACGGAAATAGCGGTCCTGATTTTTGAAACCTTCTCTCAGACGCTTTTCGAAACTTTCGGCGCTTTCATCGGGGAAAATGTCGCTAAGTCCTTTGCTCACCTCGACGAGGTGCTTGTTCCAAAGTTCCTCTCTCTTTCCACGCACCTCCTCGGCATCTCTCTGGTTGTCTTCGTTCACATATTTGAAGTCAATCCTGAGCCTGTAGTACGGCAAACTGCTGACGATGAGTTTGCCATCCTCGTCAAGGATTCGTCCTCTTTCGGGCATTATGGGTATGCTGTCCTGGACATATCTCTCCTTGATTTTGTTCCATATTTCCCTCTCCTTGAACATAGTGACAGATGCACTGCCTATGATGACAAAGGCAAATGTCAAGAAGCCCAGTATCACTACCAGGTTAAAGCGGAATACTATGTCGGAACGGAATTTGAACATCTGTTATTTCTTTATTGAGTACACCGGTTTGGTTGTTGTCTGTACTTCGCTGTTTCTATCTTTCAAAAGTTTCTCAATCTCTGACTGGCGTGTGTTCGAAGTGAACTCACTCTTCAGTGTAACAAGATTGTTCTTCAGGTGGTCTCTTCTTTTTGTCAGTTTCTCTATCTCCACGAGCTCGCGCTCATATTCGTAACGGTTGCTTACATATATAAAGGAATATATTACGATGAGTACGAAAAGCGGGGCATTCCTTGTGAGTACCTCGTTTGCAAGCCAGCCTCCTCCCATGATGGTATTCAGGAAGCCGCTTTTCTTTTTCTTCGGTTTCTTCTCTTTTTTGCTGTCCGAAGGAACCTTTTTCTCCTCGTTCTCTTTTTCCATTATATATCGTCTCTCTTTATTGCAATGCGCAGTTTGGCGCTGCGTGAGCGTGGGTTGCGTTCCATCTCCTCGTCGGTTGGGACAATTACCTTTTTTGCATCGAACGGTGATGTCGTACGCCCGAAGAAGTCCTTCTCTACAACTCCTTCGATGTTGCCGCTCTTCATGAAGTTCTTCACTATGCGGTCTTCGATCGAGTGGTATGTTATCACTACAAGCCTTCCGCCAGGTTTGAGAAGGTCCTTTGCGCTTTTTAGCATCTCCTGCAAAGCCTCAACCTCCTTGTTTATCTCTATGCGCAATGCCTGGAATACTTTTGCCATCTCCTTCTTTTCCCTCTGCGGCGGGCAGAACGGCTTGGCAATCTCAATCAGTTCGTTTACGCGTCTTATCGGTTTCTCACTCCTTGCTTTTACAATCCTTGCGGCAAGTTTGCGCGCACAGTTCAGTTCTCCGTAGAGCTTGAATATTCTTGCCAGTTCCTCTTCCGATGCGTTGTTGAGCAGGTCGGCGGCAGTCTCTCCGCCGCGTTTGTTCATGCGCATATCAAGGTCGGCATCGAAACGGAACGAGAAACCTCGTGTCTCATCATCGAAGTGGTGTCCCGATACTCCGAGGTCGGCAAGTATAGCATCGACTTCCGTTGTGCCGTGGTAACGCATGAAGTTATATATGAACCTGAAGTTGCCACGCACGAAAGTAAAACGCTTGTCGTCGGGTGCATTCTTTTCGGCATCCTCGTCCTGGTCGAAACTGTAGAGATGCCCTTTGCTGTCCAGACGGCTCAGGATTTCACGCGAATGTCCTCCTCCGCCGAAAGTTACGTCAATACACGTGTTTCCGGGGGCAATCTCCATCCCGTCTACACTCTCCTTAAGCAACACCGGTGTGTGGTATACCTCATTGTCACTCATTTCCGGAAGTTTTATCTGTAGTCATTATCTTTTCCAGTTCACTGCTGAACTCGTCGGGAGACATGAATGGCTTTTCAAGTTTCTCTTTCGCCCATATTTCAATGGTGTCATCCATGCCGATGAAACGTACCTCCTGCTTTATCGCTGCCATGTTCATGTATCTCTTTGGCAACAGTATGCGTCCGTTGCTGTCGATTGAGAGTTCCTCTACATCGGCAACGAACTGACGGAATATCATCTGGTGCTTAGAGTTCCATTTGCCAAGCCGGCTTCTGAGGAGGTTCAGCTGCTCGTTCCAGCTCTCCTCGGGGTAAAGCACAAGGCAATCCTGATACACGTCTTTGCGCAACATGACCTTCTCGCAGCCACCGGACTGCAGGATACGGCGGAAGCAGGCAGGCAGGAAAACCCTTCCCTTGCTGTCAGTCTTTGCCTCTATGTTGCCTATGAAACGCATATTATTTCTCTAAAATAGATAATTCGTTCCAAAAGTACACAATTCCCCACAATTCCCCACAATTTTCCACGAGTTTTTTTCAATAAAGTTTTCAACAGTTTGTTGATATGTCTATTTTGCTGAGAATAAATGTCTTGTACAATGCTCTCTGAGGTGGGTCAAAGTGCTGTTCCTGCTCAATTTTTACACCTTTTGCCGCTTATGTCGCAGAAAATGTCTATGTTTACAGAAAAATATCTGCTATGAAACGGAATATATTATTTTCGGTGCTGTTTCTTTTGGGCATCATGTTATGCAGTAACGGTGCTGTTGCGCAGGAGTTCCCAAAGAAGGCTTATGGGAGTGTGACCGAGGAACGTGCGAGGAACATTGTAGGTTTTCTTGCCAATGACAGGCTCGAAGGGCGTGATGCAGGAACGCGTGGAGGTGATTTGGCTGCTGAATATATCGTATCGCTTCTAAAGGAGTGGGGTGTAGAACCGTTTCTTGAAGGCGGTTACTATCAACATTTCCAGGCTGCGAAGAATGGTAACAGTTGGGTTACTGAGGCCGATTTTGACATCTCGGGAATCATTGCCGGCGGTTGCGAGAACCGCTTCATGAAGAATATACTTGCGGCAATTCCCGGAAAAGAGGAGGGATATGTTATAGTGGGTGCGCACTATGATCATTTGGGTGTTGACCCCTCCCTTGCCGGTGATACATGTTTCAACGGGGCCGATGACAATGCGTCGGGTGTATCGGCGGTCCTGCAGATTGCCCGTGCGATAAAGATGAGTGGCAAACAGCCGCGCCGCACAATAATATTCGCTTTGTGGGACGGGGAGGAGAAAGGGCTTCTGGGCTCAAGGTATTTTGTCAAGAAATGCTCCTTTTTATCGGAGGTTTCTGCCTATATGAACTTTGATATGGTAGGACGTGACCCGGCAGGAAAACCCGGTCATCTGAGCTATATGTACAGCGCAGGTAATCCACTCTTCGGCGAGTGGTTGAAGAGTGATGTCAAGGAACGTGGGTTCTGTTTCATTCCGTTCTATAATGCATCGGAGAATCTTATCGGCGGCAGTGACAATACACCTTTTGCAAGAAAGAATGTCCCTATAGTGTGGTATCACACCGAGGGACATCCCGACTATCATCGTCCGTCGGACAGTGCCGACAAAATCAATTACCGTAAACTTACGGATATTACGCGTGCCGCATTGCTCTGCGTGTGGCGATTGGCCAACGTAGGCAGTTATTGACGGTCACTCGCCTACATTCTCCTTGGGCAGGTATCTGTTCAGCAGAATGCATCCTATTATTGCCGATACAAGAGAACCGCACAGGATTCCTAATTTTGCCTGGCCCAGCAATACCTGTCCGTTCTCGCCGAGTGATGCGTATGAGAGGTCGGCGATAAATATCGATACAGTGAGCCCGATTCCGCACAACATGCACACCGATGCAAAAGCCTTCCAGTTGCTTCCTTCGGGAAGCTGTACAATCCTGCACTTTATCGCAAGCCATGAGAATGAGAACACTCCGACGAATTTGCCCAATATAAGTCCTGTCATCACTGCCATCCCTACACCGCCGGCAATGTCTCCTGCACTCATCGAAGAGAGGTCGACACCCACATTCGCGAATGCGAACAGAGGAATCACAATGTAACCGATTATCTTGTGGAGGTTATCCTCGAGTTCCTGCAACGGGCTTATCAGCTTGTCGGCTGCCGACTCTATACTTTTAAGTTTATGTACCTCCTCGTGTGTAAGAATCATCGTGTGGTGTTTGCCGTTGACACTTGTGACAGGGAATGAGTTTATATTCTCTCTGATGCGCTCAATGTAGTGTGGCGAACCCTTGCGTTGTGATGCAGGGATGCAGAATGCCACAATCACTCCAGCAATCGTTGCATGTATTCCCGAATTGAGCATTGCGTACCATAAGGCAAGGCCTGCTGCAAGATAGAACGATTTCTTCATAATCCTTGTCATATTTCCTATAAGCAGGATTACCAGGAACAGGAGAGCAAACAACAGGTAGTTCACATGTATGGTCGAAGAGTAGAACAGCGCTATGACAATGATACCTCCGAGGTCATCGGCAACGGCAAGTGCTGCAAGGAACATCTTCAGTCCCAAAGGTACTCTTGTCTTGAAAATAGAAAGCACTCCAAGCGAGAATGCGATGTCTGTTGCCATAGGTATTGCCAAGCCTCTTTGCATCTCGGCATTGTCAGGGCATACAAGCCAGAAGAAGATTACCGGCACAATCATTCCTCCGCAAGCTCCTATGATGGGCAGCATTGCCTTCTGCCGTGTCGATAGTTCGCCCACAAGTATCTCCCTCTTTATCTCAAGGCCTACCGAGAGAAAGAACAGAGCCATCAGAAAATCATTGATAACCATCATCAGCGACATCGGATGCCCGTTGTGGCTGAACAGGTTGAACTCGCCTACCGACAAGGTTACCTCGTGCTGCCAAAGGCGGAAATATTCATCTTTCAATGGACTGTTCGCTGCAATGAGCGCAAGTATTGTAAAAACGATAAGTACACCGCTGGCGCTGACATACCGTTTTATCATGCTTTTGAAACTGTAGTTGTTCTTCATTACATTCACTTTTTAAAAGGAATGCAAAATTACAACCTTTTGTGCGTCGCAGGAACTGTGAATTATTGTTAATTTGAAATTTAACTATCGGTTTTGTCAATAGATAATGCTTTGTTTAGGGTACAGAGAACGGAGAAAAGATGAAAGTTGAAAGATGAAAGAGTACAGAGAACAGATGAAAGCTTGTGCAAGCGAGCGAAAGCCAAGTTTACTTGAGTTTTTACAGCGAGTGCAGCCAAGTTTCAAGCCCACAAGGTGAGGTGAAAGGTGAAAGGTGAAAGTGGAAAGTGGGAGCCGTAGGGGCATCCCTTGTGGGTGCCCTAAAGAGTACAACGCCGTAGGGGCGGTACCGGCGTGTCCGCCCAAAAGAGCAAAGAGTACAGATGAAAGATGAAAGCTTGTGCAAGCGAGCGAAATCCAAGTTTACTTGAGTTTTTACAGCGAGCGCAGCCAAGTTTCAATCCCACGGAGTGGGGTTAAAGGTTAAAGGTTAAAGGTGAAAACTGCGGGTAAGCGAGTGCCCCAGAAAGTTAGGCTCTAACTTTCTGGGGCACATCTAAAGTGAAACGGGTCACCCACGTGAGTTGTGAGTGCAGATTATCTTATCTGTATTTTCTTGGTTATATTGCCAACCTTAACAATATAAGTTCCGCTGTTAAGAGTAATTTCTTTTTCCGGTCCATTGTATACAACAGCGCCGAAAAGTGTGTATACAAATACCGTCTCATTTTCATTATAGCCATTTATATAAACCGTATTGCCTGCAGTCTGTATAGTTATGTTCTTCTCTCTGTTCTCTTTTATGCCGGTTGGGAACGAAGTCTCAAAACTCTGTTCTTCGCCGTAAACGGTTTCTTTCGCTGTTCTTGCGTATGCACGGCACATATATATAGTGCCATACTCAAGTTCTTCAATAATAACGCTCATACGCTGCCCGGTGGCGGTGACTCTCCTTACGTTTCCGTCGCTGTGTGTGTTGTGCATAGTTGCGGCCTCAGCTTTGCCAACCGGCCAATATTCAAATCCTTGCTCAATAATATCGTCGGAGCCTGCAAGAACATAGCCGCTCAGGCGGGCTGCATTAGTTCCGGCCGATGCAGTGGCGTATGTGTGAACGGTTGGTGTGAAATAGACGTATGCATCGGCTGTCCCGAACCCAATCCACTCGCCATAGTAGCTCTTTCCGCTTGCTGCTGTATAGTATGGGCGATATTTGTAGTATGTGTTTGCGCTCAGGTTGTGCAGTGCACCTTCCATAACACCTTCGTGTACGGCACAGCTTACAATCTCCGACGGTACAAGGTCGGGCGCATCAATGCGGCGCCATTCAAACCCTGTGCCGGCCTCTTCGTTGGCTATGTTTGCTTCGGCGCAGATGATTGCCTTTGTGTTGCTTGTTGCCTTTGCCTTGAGTGTGTTGAACTTAAGAGGCTCTGTGCGTACTGTTACCTGTTTCTCAATTCTTCCGGCCTCTTCGGTTGTCACATAATATGTGAACGAGTATTCCGTGTCGGGGTCAAGGCCGGTGATTGTCATATTTTCGCTATTGAACTCACCGTCAACGAAACCGTTCTCAAGCAGGGTGGCATCACCCACATCGTGGGTACCCTTTAAAGAGATTGTGGTGGCTGTTGTTGCAGTGACGTTGCAGTCTACAGTTATGCTACTTGTGGTTATCGTTTTGGATGTTCCATAGTAGATCCCATAGTTCTCATATTTCACATAAGGCTGCAAGGTGTATGTAGTGGACGGCGTGAGCCCATCGACAAGCACATTAAATTTGTCATCTGCTACATAATATCGTCCGTTTACATTCACTCCAACTTCTATGGGTGATAGATAATCATCGCTGTATGTTCCTGCGATTTTCAGGATTGCGGTTGTCTGCGTAGTAGTGAGGTTGGCAATAGCTATACTTGGCGTTTTTGTGGTAAAATACATATAGTCGCCATAATGGATAACAGAATCAATTATACAGTATACTCTATAGCCATATTGACTTGATGGTCCTAGATTTTTCAGCTCTAATTCCTTGTAGTTTTTTTCTGCAGTGTAACGTTCGCCGTTGAATTCTACACCAATTTCGTTTATTGGGCTGTTTAGTCCAATAGTGTCCCCTTCGCTGAAGTTGATTTTCGCAGTTGTGAGTGTAGTGGTAGATGAGCTTGTGGGTTTTATCGCTTTTGTACGTATGGTGGTTGATGTAGTATGTTTTTGGTCATTGTATTTATATTTCAGTATTACAGGATACTCGGTTGCAATCTGTAAATTCGAACTCAAGTATTTTCCATCATTGTCGGGGATGATATCCTCTCCGTTTATGTTTACTGCACGAAAAATAATATTGTTCGGCGCAGTTGATAATGCGATATTTTCTGGTATAATCAATGTGTCGTTTAATGCAACAGATATCGAGTGGTAATCTGTCTGTACATCACCGAGCATCACCATCTTTGCTTTGCAATTCAATGATTTTTTTAAATATTCGGTTGCATTTTTGTAATTTGAGTTGTTGATAGGGTGGTTGAAGTAGTATAGTGAAGAGTTTTGTGTTAAGTTGGTCGGAATAACTCTGTAATAGCTATTATAATCTATGAAGAGGAGTGTAATATGTTTAGAGTTATTGCCAAATTCCAGATTCATTTGTTGCGGTTTGCTGATTGTTATTGTGTCTATATTTTTTAAGCGGAAAGGAGTGTAACCAGTCGCATAATCTCTCTTAAAATCGAGTTCTTTTCCAATGAATACAGTCTCTAATGGACAATCGTAGAACAGACCTTTACCTTTTGTTTGTGTGTAAGGATTTCCATAATACTGATATCCTAATAGTAATTTGCCTTCACCTTCTTTGATGTGTAAGTTTTTTAGTGCTGTGCAACCACCGAATGCATAATTTCCAATGCTTGTGACGTTCTTTCCTATCACAATACTTGTCAGCCCAGTACAATTCTCGAACGCACTGATTCCAATGATTGTTACACTGTTAGGTATTGTAACGCTCGTAAGGCTTGTGCATCCGTAAAAAGCCTTGGACGCAATAACTGTAACACCGTCGGGGATAACAAGATCGGTAACGAGTTCGCCGTTTAAATAAAGGTTGTGAGCTTTTTTCAATGGATTATCGGCAAAAATAATGTCACACCAAGCAGCAATGTCGCTTATATGTACTTCTTCTAAGAAGTTGCATCCATCGAACGCCACTTCTCCAATACTTGTAACACTATTAGGTATTGTTATGCTTGTAAGCCCGGTGCAACTAGAAAACGTTGATTCTTGAATTCTTGTGACACTGTAAGTTGTGCCATTGTAGGTTACACTTTCGGGGATTGATACAGTGCCGGTGTACTCGTCGGAATAGGCGGAGCCGTAACTTCCTTTATAGGTTACTGCAACAGTTTTATCCTCGGCAGATAAAATTTTGTAATAAATACCATCTACTTCAAAATCGTGTGCGCGTGCGCCGGTTGTCGCAATGCATAGCAGTGCGGCAAAGAATAATTTAAGGTAACGATGCTTCATTTTGATTAATCTCTTTTGCCACGCAGTTCCCCCGGATGTGGCAATTATATAAAAAGAAGGCGTAGGAACTGTACCGGTTGCCCGTTCCACATTCCGAGGCCTTCGCATTGCCTATCACTGTCGAAACGAGCAACGCAGAGCCTACGCCGATATGTACAAATGCACGTGTGGCATTACGCCAACGTGGATAATATACACACCACAAGGCATCTACCGTTGCTTTGTCTGTGACAGTGATTCAGAAGTTGCGAAGTTCCGGAATGTCAAGAACAAAGCGTCAAGTAAACGCTTCTTAAATATTTTCTTTAACCCAACCGCCCCGTTAGGCTCTGCGGGTTAAAGTTGTGCAAATGTAATTAAAATTCAATATGATGACAAATTATAAAGAATATTTTCTTATAGAAGCGGGTTTCGTCTATTTCGCCATTTTTTTACATTCAAAAATGCCTGTTTCTTTCTTTTTTGCGGTTGCATAGCCTTTTCTATGCGCCATTGTTGCACGAACTCACTCCCGTTCGGCAAAGTAAGTAAACTTTCTTTGCTCTCACTTACCCGTGACTTTCAAAAAAATAAAAAAACATATTATTTGTCTTGCGCGAAAATAGGCTGCACTCGCTGAAAAACTTGCAAGTAAACTTGCGTTTTGCTCGTTTGCACTATTTTTGTGCTCTATAAAAATTTGACGATATAAATTTAAACAGCTTCTAATATATTTTGTACACAATAGAGTAAATTTTTAAAGAATTGCATAGCGGATAGTGTCCTAATATGAGGTTGTTTGATATTTTGTAACAACTTTGTTAGTAATAATCTTGTTACTAATAAAACTATTACTTATTTTTGCAAAAATAAAAAAGCTGTTATGGAGAATAAACCTTTTATATTCGGAGTTGCAACCTCGGGAGATAATTTTACCGACAGAAAGAATGAGACAGCCAGGCTGCTTACCAATTTCAGGCACGGAATAAATACAGTGCTTATATCTCCGCGCCGTTGGGGAAAGACATCTTTGGTGCAGAAAGTGTGTAATCTTGCAATATCTGATGATCTTAAGATAGTTTATTTGGATATATTTTCGTGCCGTAGCGATAGGGAGTTCTATGATTCTTTTGCTTCGGCTGTATTGAGGCAGACTTCATCTAAATGGGATGAATGGGTAGAAAACGCGAAACCCTTCCTTTCACGTATAAGTCCTAAAATCTCTTTTGGCACAGACCCGATGACCGATTTCTCCATTTCGCTTGAGTTTAACCCAAAGAGCGATGATATAACAGAGATTCTTCAGCTTCCCGAAAAGATTGCTCAGAAGAAAGGTTGCAGAATTGTTGTTTGCATTGATGAGTTCCAGCAAATAGCAGAATTCAGCGACTCAAAGAATTTCCAAAAAAGATTGAGAACTGTATGGCAGTTGCAGAAAAGTGTTTCGTACTGCTTGTTTGGCAGCAAAAAGCATTTGATGAATGAATTGTTCGAGAAAAAGAGCTTGCCGTTTTATAAGTTTGGCGATGCTATCTATCTTCAAAAGATACCAACGGCCGATTGGGTTGATTATATCTGCGGTAGATTTGTGGCTACAGGAAAAAGCATATCACCGGAGCTTGCGCAGAAAGTGTGCGACACGGTAGAAAATCACTCTTCGTACGTTCAACAACTTGCCTGGCTCATTTGGGTGAACACTGATAAAGTGGCTACAGAAAAAGAATTCGAGGAGGCTTACAAAGATATACTTGATCAAAATACGCCCCTCTTCGAAAAACAGACAGAAAACCTGTCGGCCTATCAAGTAAACTTTTTGCGTGCTGTTTGTGATGGTATTCATAAAGAGTTTTCAACGCAGGAGGTTATCCAAAAATACAGGTTAGGTTCATCGGCCAATGTCGCAACGGTGAAAAGGGCTCTAATAAAGAAAGAACTTATAGAAATAGAAAAGCGTGAAGTTACAATATCTGATCCATTGCTAAAGGTCTGGCTACATAGAGAGTTGTTATAACTAAATGAGCCGTGTCAAAATTTTGACACAGCTCATTTAGTTTTCATTCTGCAATCACTCTTCCGGCATGAACATCGGGTCCCAAGCAGGAAGCATTGTAGGCTTCTCTTCGAGAATCTTGAGCACGTTTGCAGGTACATATTTCTTGTCCACTACAAGACGGAACATGTACTCGTTGAACCACTCGTCGGTCATGATGAGTGTCCCGTGGAAACCGGAGTTTGCACCCCAGCTGTTCTCAACCTGCCATTTTACAGGGTTGCCGTTCTTGTCGAGGTCGACGGCCTTCAGTGTCATTGCGTGCGATGAACCGCTGTCGAATGTCATCACTCTCTCTCTCTTGTCCATCCCGAACTCGATGCCGAACAGTTCGCCGTAGTTGTAGTTGGCGATGTCGAGTGTTCCGCGTTTAGAGTCGAGGAACTTGCCCACGTCGCACGAGAAGTACATCATTGTGCTGTCTTTTATTGATGCAATTGCCATCTTTTTTATCTCGTCGAGCGGCAGGTTGATGTAGAGCCAGTTGTGCCCGTCGTAAAGGTGGCGGTCATACTCAATCTCATAGCTTTTCCAGTAGGGGCGGGTGGGGTCGTTCATCAGCATCACATAGTCATCCTGCAGGTTGATGTTCAGATACTTTTCGTAGAAACTCTTCGGAGTGTACTTCTGAGGCTCCTCGCGGTATTTGCCGCTTGCATCCTTCGGGGCCCATGTGAACTCTGTGGGCGGAACACCGTATACCTGTGCGAGCATCTTGTATACAACCTTCAGCTGCTCTTTTTTCATTTCAAGCAGTTTCTTCTCTTTTACACCCTTCTCGTGTGCATCGCGCAGTTCAAGGCCGAACTCGCGCAGCTTTGTGGTCAGCAATGCCGAGAAAGCACCAGTGTTGTCGCTTGTGTAGCTCTCCTTCATCACACCTTTGGGCACGACACCGTACTTTGCAATGAGGTCGGCAACACCGGTGAATGTACCTCCGTCGCTCAACGGGTGCTTGAACAGCCACTCCACGGTGCGGTCGTCATATGGTTTCTTGCGTGTGTCAATGACACCCTGCAGGAATAGGTTCGACTTCTCCAACTGGTCATAGAAGAAATTGTATACCTGTGAGAACTCGAATGCACCAAGGTTTTCGTCGGCAATCATCTTTGCGCGGAGCACGTTCATGCCGGTGAAGAGCCAGCATCGTCCCGATGATTTCTGGTCGGTGATGCCCTTTGATTCTACACTGTGGCTGAAGTGTGTATCCATTTCGTTCAGGTTCTCCTGGTTTACAGCCAGTACCTTCACCGAATTTGCAAGCATCACATTCTGTAGAGCCTTCTCTGCACCTGTAGGTGCATAGCTCTCCTTCAATTCCTGCAGCATCTGTGCATCGATGCCGCCCTTGTTCTCCTGTGCTGCGGCACCGGCCGACAGCAACAAGGCTGCTGCAATGCAGCCCAAAAGTCTTGTTTTGTTCATGGTATTTGTATTAGAATATTTGTCAAACAGTATCAGTAGCCTAATTTCTTTAATGCTCGTTGCGCCTTTACATATCCTTGTTCTGCCGCTTTTCTGTACCATTTTACAGCTTCCTCATCGGATTGTTTAACCCCTAGACCATTTTCATAGCAAACTCCGAGGTGATATTGCGCAAAAGTATCTCCTTGTTCTGCCGCTTTTCTGTACCATTTTACAGCTTCTTCATAAGATTGATTAACTCCTTGGCCATTGTAATAGCAATTTCCGAGATTAAATTGCGCCTGTGCCAATCCTTGTTCCGCCGCCAAGGTGTACCATTTTACAGCTTCTTTATATGATTGTTTAACTACTTTACCCTCGTCATAATAGATTCCGAGGTTCAATTGCGCCGATGCAATTCCTTGTTCTGCTGCTTTATTCCACCATTTTACAGCTTCTTCATATGATTGCTCGACACCTTGGCCATTGTTATAACAGTTTCCGAGGTTATATTGCGCCGGTGCAAACCCTTGTTCTGCCGCTTTTCTGTACCATTTTACAGCTTCTTTATATGATTGTTTAACTACTTTACCCTCGTCATAATAGATTCCGAGGTTATATTGCGCCAATGCATATCCTTGTTCCGCCGCCAAGGTGTACCATTTTACAGCTTCTTCATAAGATTGTTTAACCCCTTGGCCATGTTTATAGCAGTATCCAAGGTTCAATTGCGCCTGTGCCAATCCTTGTTCCGTCGCCAAGGTGTACCATTTTACAGCTTCATCATCGGATTGTTTCACCCCTTGACCTTTGTAATAGCAAAATCCGAGGTTATATTGCGCCTTTGCATCTCCTTGTTCCGCCGCCAAGGTGTACCATTTTACAGCTTCTTCATATGATTGCTTGACACCTTGGCCATTGTAATAGCAAACTCCGAGGTGAAATTGTGCTTCAGCACTTCCTTGTTCTGCGAGTTTTGTAAAAATATGTACTGCGGTTTTGTAATCTCCTTTTTCGTATGCATTAATTGCATCTTCCAAAGTCTCGACATGTTGCGTTTGTGTAAATGATGTTCTGTCATTGCATTCTTTTGCTGTGGCACCGGCCGACAGCAACAAGGCTGCTGCAATGCAGCTCAAAAGTCTTGTTTTGTTCATATTGTGTTATTTAGTCTTAATTCCTTTTGCGAAGATAGTGAATAATTTATAAATCGCAAAAGAGACCGCCGGCGGTCTCTTTTGCGTTGCATGTGTCAGTTCCCTATTCAGGGATATGGATTTATTGTCTGTCGTTTTGTAGTGCTCGTACACAATAGCTGAACCAGTAGGCAAGGTCTTGCCATTACCAATTTGTGAACTCTGCGACATATAGCCAATTAGTTGATTGGCTAAAAACGACCCTATCACCACGGTCAAGATAGTCATTAGTTAAATATTTATGCATTTGAATGTTTCCATCAATAAGTTTTAATCTGTAAGATACATATCCTATTTCACAATAAGCAACAGAATTTCTTAAGTATATTTTTGTGGCTTCACCATTGGTTCCACCAGAATCAGTCATAATCATATTGTCACGTAATTTCCAGTTACCATATAATTTTTCATAACAGACTGTAATAGTCATTGTGTTATCTGTGGGAATATCAACTTTATGCTTCTTAATACCTTCGCTAGTTTTGAACTGTACAAGGAGTTTGTCGTCTCCAATATCTTTGATATTGATGGCTTCAATGTAGGTTTCCTTAGTGGGATACCATACGCCTTCAAATGGTGATGCATCCTGTGCTGATGCATAGTTATTAGACAGCAAAACAAATAATACGATAATGCTTAAATACTTTTTCATATATAAATATGTTTAGAATTAGTTTAACATTATTAAGAACTTCTATGAAATATATCATGTATTGTAATAAGATAATGTGGTTGGGCTCTTTTATTCCATTAAAGTGATGAGATGATATTTGAAGTGTTGCTGATAAACAGATGCAAGTTATAGAAAATATCATTAACATACAAGAATGTAAACGAAAAAATCTTTTCTATGTTATTAACTAAGCAAGGAGTGAATCAAAGCCATGAACAAATGCATACAGGCATACAGTCTTGTAACGAATACTAGATAGAGACTTCGACAACTATCTGTTCATTTACTATTCAGTGCCTCAAAGTCTACTGTTATTCTCGGGTCTTTCTCCGTGCCGTATGTCTCGTCATATTTCTCAAACATTTCAATGTTGTAGTTTGCCAATTTAAATCCATTGTTTTTGGCTTCTTGCCACCATTCCTTTGCCTTCTTCTTGTCTTTCTCCACACCTGTTCCATTGGCATACATTATGCCGATGTTGTTCTGTGCCCTGAGGTGTCCCTGCTCTGCTGCCCTTTTCCACCATTTGAAAGCCTCCTCGGCCGATTTGTTGACTCCTTCGCCCAAAAAGTATCGTGTGCCGAGTCTGTATTGTGCCAACGAATTGCCTCTTTCCGCCGCAATGCGGTAGAGGCGGACAGCCTCCTTGTGGTTGTCTTTATTATAGGCATCCTGGGCCTTTTCTATGATGGAGTAGACATCCTCGTCTCCTGAAGTGAATGCCGTATCTTGCGGCCACGCGTTATATGGCCATGCGGTGGAGGTTCTTCCTGTAGCATTTGATGTCAATGCGATAATGACAAGCAGTGCAAAAATATTAGTCTTTTTCATAATAATGTCTTTTGTTTGATGAAATTAATAATCAATCGTATTTGTTATCCTGATTATCGGGAATAATCCAAACAAAGATTGATGGAGATAATTCGCCATGCTCAGTTTGACAAAATTTTTGAATGGATTTTATCCCATAAGTGGTTTATTTTGGTTACAGGTCTACTACAGGTCGTACACATAGGGCGATATCCCTGCGGCGGTAGCTGACACTGAGTGAGGGGCCAAAATATGTTGACTCGAATCCGAGACCTTTGAGGTCATCGAAGCTGTAGACGTACGGAACCGAAGCGCAGAGTGGCCTAATGAAGCAGAGTTCGTATGCAGAGTTGTTTTCCTCGTTTTTATAAGGTGTAGAGCTCCAGATGCTTCCGCCGCCTTCTTCACAATCCTGCTGCGATTCGTATACGACGGACGGCAGGAAAATGGAATTGCCGTTGGGCCCGGTGACTATGTATCCTTTGTGTCCGTTTACTTTTGTCCAGCACCATTTACAAAGGTCCAAAAGTTCTCGAATTTCGCCTTCGGTAGGCATACGCCAAGGCTTTCCCCACTTTACACGTGCAATGTCGCGTGATGTTCCGCCAATATCATCAAGTTCCATTCCCACAGTTTGACATTTCCTCCATTCCTTGGCTTGAGGGGCGGTCTCTCCCCAAAAGTAGTGATTGCCATTGTCGCTCGGAAGTTCTGCTCCCACATTGCATGTTGCCCACTTTACGCTCAAGCCCAGGTCTACATACTCGTGCCCGTTAACGCTGCCGCTTACAGTTGTGGTTGTCTTCTCCGGCCAAGCATCATCCGGCCAAGCATCATCCGGCCACGCTTCGTATGGCCATGCTTCGCCCGGCCACGCTGCAAATGAGTTCTCCAATGAAATTAAAAGAACTGCCAATGTCATAATTGTTCTCATGAAAGTTTTCATAGTCATATGTTTTATAGGTTAGTAATATGTTGTTTTTTTGTTTTGTCTTGTGTGGCTTTGATATATTAGGTGACGTTACTTGAGTCTTGAAACCTCGTCAATGGTGTTTAGCATCAGCAAGTATGTCTCATAAACTTCCTCAAGTACGGAGTATTCATATACTGAGTGTATTGCATGTTGTCCGGAAAAGATCACCAATCCTCCTCTGAGTCCTTTGGCTGCCATCATAGCAGCAGTGGTACCGCCTCTGTTTGAGAGCAGGTCAAGTTCCTTGTCCATTCTGGCTGCAGCTTTCATTAGTGATGGTATGCATTCGGTATGTAAGGAGTATGCCACATTTTCATATTCAATCTCATCCATTGCCGTCTTGATGCCTACATTCGGGTAATCTTTCTCTATTGATGCAAGAGCATCCTTGAGAATCTTGTCATATTTCTCTCCATCCGCAACATCAAAATAACGCAGACGCAACTTGACACTCCAATCGTTTTCCTCTTGTGTGAGTCCGTAGGCTTGCATATATCCCTGAGTTCCCTCAGAGTGTTCAGGGCGGCATTCAAGTGGAATTGCTGATATAAGCTGTGCTGCGGCGGCCAAAGCGTCTCCAAGCCCCATGGCCTTAGCTTCCCCCGGATGGGCATATCTGCCAATGAACCTGATAATGATTCCTCTTGCTGAGAAGTTTGCCACTCCAACCTCCTTGTTTCCTTCGCCGTCGAGGTCATAGAAGATCTCAGGGTTGAAATACGCAGTGTCAATTCTTTCTGCAGATTTGCCGATGTCTTCATTCGGACACCACACAAACTGCACTTTGCCATGTTTCATGTCCGATTTCAGCAATGTTTCCAGTATTGACATAGATGCTGCGCATCCGTTCTTGCAATCTCCTCCCAGAAGGGTTGTTCCGTCGGTGTGTATAATGGTCTTGCCTACAAGGCTTTTAAGGTCACGGCCTTCTTTGGAGTTAGGGCTTAAAATGATGTCTGGGCTAAGCTTGATGTCTCCGCCTTTGTATTTTGTGACAATTGGCCGGATGTTTTCACCAGGAGCCTCTTCTGAGTAGTCAAGATGACAACTGATACCGATAGCAGGGACCTCATATTCGAGATTTGACGGGACTGTTACGTATACGTAGTTGTCAGGGCTGTGATAAACATCTGCACCCAGTTTCTTAGCCTCCGATGCAAGCAGTTTTGCCATTTTCTCTTGCCCCAGTGTCATTGTCCAGGTATTGTTCACGTTGTCAAATTTTGAATAGCTTTCCACTGACAGGTACTCCAAAAGGCGTTCTAATAGCCTCTCGTGAGATATTGCATGTTTGGCAATCTCCTGTTCGTTGTGGTTGTTCTGAGCCACAGCCCCAAGGCTGATACAAGTAAATACGATTATTGAAAATAATGTTTTTGCAGTTTTCATAATGGTATGTTTAAGTGGTTAAAGATTTCTGTTCTTACGTGTTTGCCGTCTTCATCCTTTTTGTGCAGTACATGCTTCCTGAGTGAATTATGAAATTCTGTTCAACAAACCTCTGAAGAGCTGTACTGCTCCAAATACGATTGCACCCCATGTCACTAAATATGTACCGCCATTCTCGCTTGCAGTCATATATGTAGTGATTGTAATTGACAGTCCGCCAAAGAACCAGAGAGCACCAAACAGTATATCCTTTTCAGCTTCCCTATTCTCCATTTTCTTTATCTGCTCCTTTAGGTCCATGATTATGATATCTGCATCTTTGGCTGACACGCCATTCTCCACAAGAAGTTCCTTGGTCCTTTTTGCACTTCTTCCTTGTACAAACATCAGATCAGCTGCGTATTCGTAAATCTCTTGTGCGATGCTCTGGGTCATGTTCTCCTGATTGTTCATTGTCTTCATAGTGGTAATTATTTATAAGTTGTTAATATTCGGACCGATGTTTTCTGTCTCGTTTCTGATGCAAATATAGAAGTGCTTTCACGTCTATTTGCCGTTATGGTGTGGCAGAACCCCAAAAACGTGTCAAAAACAGGATTTGCAACACTGTTTCCAGTTCAGGATTTGCGATTTGCAGAACCTTTTCTTAATAATTTATTGACCTCTTCAAGCATTTCCCGTGCTCCGTCATGTCCCTGCTCTGCCGCAACCTGAAGCCATTCATATCCCTCCATTTGTCTGTTTCCTTTATCCATGTTGCGCAGCAGTACATCTCCAAGACAGAACTGCGCCTCAGCATCTCCCTGTTCGGCTGCAGCCTCCCACCATTCAATGGCCTTTTGTAACGACTTTGTTGTGCCCTTTCCGGTTATGTAGAATACTCCGGTGTTGTACTGCGCTTCGGCGTCTCCCTGTTCAGCGGCCTTCAGCATCCATTCAAAAGCCTTTGTTGCTGATTTTGTTGTACCCTTGCCCATATCATAGTATCTGCCAACGAGTACCTGAGCATCAACATCTCCCTGCCCGGCTGCCTTCAGCCACCATTTGAAAGCTTCTGCATCCGATTTTTGGACACCACGTCCCAGGTCGTAACAATCGCCTATCTTCTTTTGGGCGCCTGCGTGTCCTGCTTCGGCAGCTTTTCTGTACCATTTCGCAGCTTCGGCATAAGATTGTTTCACACCTCTGCCATTATAATAGCAGATACCGATTCCTTCCTGTGCATCCACATTACCCTTTTCTGCAGCCTTTTTGAACCATTCTGCAGCCTTTTCATATGATTGCTTTGTTCCATGGCCAAGGTAATGGCACATGCCCAGTTTGAATTGTGCCGGCTCATAGCCCTGTTCTGCCGATTTTCTGTACCACTCTATGGCTTTTTCGTGTGATTGTCTAATGCCCGCGCCGTCATGGTAGCAGCCGCCAAGATAGAACTGTGCGTACATGTTGCCTTGTTCGGCAGATGCCTTGTAGAACTCTGCGGCTTCCTTCAGCACTCTGTTTTTCTCTTCGGCCGACTTGGCATGATTTGCTGCCGCACAGAGGTATGACGCCACATTGCACTGTGCTGAGGCTACTCCCTGTTTTGCGGCTTTCAACCACCATTCTGCGGCCTTATCATGTGACTCCTCGACATCCTCACCTACAGCATAGCAGTTGCCGAGTCTGTTCTGTGCGTCGGCATTGCCCTGCTTGGCTGCTGCCATCAGTTCCGATATGTTCTCATAGTCTCCTTTGACAGTTTCTTTAATGATTCTTGCTTTCTTAGATGAGTTGAACAATGAGTTGAATAGGTTCTTGAAGAATTTCATAGTCGTATGTTTTAATGGTTGATAATTATTATTTTTGTCTTGTGCTTTTTTATCGGGAGTTGTTTCCCTCTTCCGTTGTGACAAAAGTATATCCGCAATGAAGGCAAGTCAACGTTCTGCTGTGGCAAAAGCCGAAATAGAGTATTCTGGGCAGGTTTGCAACAGTGGTTTTGGACTTTACTGTCTCAGTTCTTACTCTTCTTATTCTTCTTCTTCTACTTGCCCTTCTTATCCTTCTTACTCCTCAATGTTTGCTCAAGGCTTGCTTGGGCGCAAATGTTTCCTTGCTCTGCCGATTTCTGCCACCATTTTATGGCCTCTTCCTCCGATTGCTCGACGCCACGACCTGAACTGTAGCATAAAGCGAGACTGTGCTGTGCGTAGGCATGTCCTTGCTCTGCGGCTTTTCTGAACCATTTCGCAGCTTCTGTATATGATTCTTGTACACCTTCGCCATACTCATATCTGCACCCAAGATGATGTTGTGCGTCTGCATATCCCTGCTCAGCGGCTTTTCTCCACCATTTAACAGATTCTTCATAAGACTGTGTAACGCCTTTGCCTTCGTAATAGCACCATGCCAAGGCATTCTGTGCCTCATCAAGTCCCTGCTCTGCAGCCATACGGAACCATCTTTCCGCCTCTTTATAAGATTTTTCTACAACTACTCCGCTATTATAAAATACTCCCAGCCAGTATTGTGCTTCCGGCAATCCCTGTTCTGCAGGATCTCTCAACCACTTTATTGATTTTTCGTAAGATTTCTCGACTCCTGTTCCATTTAAATAGCACATTGCAAGGTAATACTTTGAAACTTGTGACTCTTCGTCATAATCCAGTGCAGCACCTTTTCTCCACCATTCTACAGCTTTTTCATATTCCATCCTGTCATAATATCCTGTCCCGATAATGTTCTTTACACCTGCACTTTCGCGCTCTTCGGGTTGTTCTTTTGATGAGTTGAACAATGAGTTGAATAGATTCTTGAAGAATTTCATAGTCGTATGTTTTAATGGTTGATAATTATTGTTTCTGTCTTGTGCTTTTTATCGGGAGTTGTTTCCCTCTTTCGTTGTGACAAAAGTATAACCGCAATTAAGGCAAGTCAACGTTCCGCTGTGGCAAAAGCCGTAATAGCTATCTCTGACGGGATTTGCAACGCTTTTTTAAGGCAATACCGGCAGTTGAAACGGGTAGCTATTGTATGGCGAATGTTCTACTCTTTGTCCGCATATAAAAGAATGCTTTTCATGAAGTTTGTAATAAAAATCCGGTCCAATGGATTCAATTGTCTTTGGTGAATTTTTTGACGAGCCAGCCTAACCACACCGGTAAGGAATTAAGTCTTTTATTAAAATCACCGGTTGCATGCAACATTCCCAGGTTGTATGCTTCTTTTCTGATTTTTTCCTTTGAATCTTGAAGCATCTCTTCGGTATGCTTGCTCTCTTTGTCCTTGAGCTGTTTGCGTGTTCCCACTATGTTGAACTCAGTGCGATTCATATAAAAATTCTTTTTACATTTACTGCATTTCAATATAGAGGTCTCTCCTTTGATTTTTGTGTGGTCATAGCTATGGCCGCAGAATGGACATTTCTGTTGGGATGATATGATGCCTCCGGTATCTATTTTGCTGTCATTGTCTATTAGCTTGACAATAAGTTCGCCTAATATCTCATTGTTTTTGTTTAATTGATTCCCATTCTCATTGTGCTCTATTAATGTGTAGTCGTATATCTTTGCGAAGATAGATATTGGCCTCAGAGGTTCTTTATTTTCGTCGAATAAGCTACGGTCGTCAAAGAAGTACTTGTTGTAATTATCTAGGTCGTCTGTGATTCTGTTCTCAATCTGCGATATGATACTGTTTAGTGTCGCGACATTCCTGCGGAATAAAGCATGACTTTCTTCAAGTCTTTTGAAGCAATCCAAATACAGTCCGCGGGTATTCGGATTTTTATGCCACAGTTCAATAACCTCTGTCAGGAAATAATCATTCGTCCCGTTGCTCATCTTGCCGTTCACGGTTTTTATAATGGCGTTGCAGTCGGAGTACATGTCTATATTCAAGTAACCCAAATAGTGCGTGGTGTTGTTGCTGGTTGTTTTGTACCCTTTGAGTATGAGTTCTCCGAAACCTACATAAATTGTACATAAATCCGTATATACCTCGTTTACAATAGGCGCCGAAGGGAAATAGATATTGTATGAATATAAATACTTGTGACATATTTCGTGTGCAAGTATGGCTACAGTAGCATTGGGGTTATTCCTGAATTCTTCCGAGACATCGATTTTTACTATTTTCCCGGAATTCAGGTTTATGCACCCTCCAGTGTTTGCAGCTGTTTGACAAAATCTGCATTCCGGTGTATAGGAGTCCATTCCAAGGAAATCAAGCATAAAACGGGCTTCAAGGTTGAGATTCTCGTCTGTAATGCATGCCTGGGTAATCACTCTTGGAGTGTATTCTACGTATTCTTTACGTGGTAATCGCTTCTCAAAATCTGTCAGATATGACAGAATTTTCTTTGGGCTCAAATAAATCTCTTGTGCTTTCATGGTATTGAGTATTATAAGGGTGAATTATATAAAAACAGTACAGACAACCAACGTAAAGATTGCAAGTACGCGTGTTAAAGTTTTCATGGCATTTGTATTTTTATGGTTAATGACAACATTGTTTATGAATGGATGTGTTTCCCTCTTTCGTTGTGACAAAAGTATATCCGCAATTAAGGCAAGTCAACGTTCTGCTGTGGCAAAAGCCGAAATAGAGTATTCTGGGCAGGTTTGCAACAGTAGTTTTTATTATTTAGTGGTGTAACTAATGAAAGAGGGTGACTAAAAAGTAAATTTGGTACCCGAAATTTGGCAACACTCGTTGTAAAATAGCAAAGTAAACTTTGCATTTAACTCGTTTGCACAAATTTTCTGTGTTACGTTTGCCTTCAAAATCCTCATTTACGCTTAGTAAA
>JAFQEZ010000072.1 GCA_017398805.1 Bacteroidaceae bacterium
ATTGGAGCATATTTGGAATCTTGTCGGGCTGCATAAGGAATTTAGGCCTACAAAAATGATATTTTTCCGAATTTGCAGGTAAAAACGGGAAAATCACCGAAAAACAGAGACCGAGCCAAAATTACTTTTGACCCGGCCTCTTTGGATACATCGCCTTTCCGGGTGATTTATCTTGTAATCTTTATTCCGACAAAGAATGTGCGTGGCTGTGTGGGGCCATAGAAATATCCCGAGTCGCGGAACTCGCCCTTGTCAAGGTCTTTCTGGAAACTGTCGAAGATATTCTGTACTCCGGCATTCACCTCAAGGTTCATGTGGTCGCGCAGAACGAATGTGTATGCAGCCTTGAAGTTGAGGTCGAAGAAGTCGGGTGTTGTCTCCATGCGGTCGTTCTCTATGTAACCAGCATAGTGCGGAACAATCATTGAACCTGTATATGTTCCCGAAAGCGAGAGTGCAAGACGCTTTACAGGTGAAGATGTAAGTGTGAAGTAACCGTAGTAGTCGGGAGTGCGCATCATGCGCTTTGTGGTGAGAGGAGTACCGTCTACCTCGGTCCACACCTCAGGGCTCTTGTAGCGGCTCTGTTGTGCAGTGAATCCCAACTGCAGGGAGATTTCATCGCCATGGGCAATCTTTGCATCAATGTTTGCTCCATATACACGCGCTCCATCACCGTTACGACGCTCTTTCATGGCATATCCGTCGGCATTTGTTCCCACATCTTCAAGGATGAACACATTGTTCAGGTCGGTGTAGAATCCTTCAAGGAGGATGTTTGCCTGCCAGTGTCCGAACCTTGTCGTCCAGTCTACAGAACCGCTGAAACTGTTGGAACGCTCTTCCTTCAGGTTGTCGGCAAGCCTTATCTGCACTCCTTCGCCGCCTACTGCTGTTACATGAAGATCCTCGTCATATGCCTGCGGTGCACGGAAACCTGTAGAGTAGGTCAGGCGTGCCTGGAAATCATCGTTCGGCTTGAAGAGAAGATTCACGCGAGGACTGAAAATGGGATTGTCAATCAGGTTGTGCTTGTCCATACGTAGACCCACAAGAAGGGTGAACAACCTCATGTTCCACTCGTTCTGTACAAAGGCACTGGCAATACGTACGTCCTGGCGCATGTCGCGCTTATAGCCTGTCATTATATCGTGAAGGGTGTTCTCCTGATATTCGATTCCGCTTGTAAACACTGCCGGAGAGAAGAGTACCTTGTTGAAATTGCCGGTGTAAGTGGCACCTGCAATCCAGGTGAGGTCATCGGTCTTTCCGTAAGCATTGGGGTCGCACTGTGCACCGTAGTAGCTGTTGCGGTCGATGTGTTGTACCGATGCAAAGAGAGATATCTTGTGCTTGTATGCCCGCCAGCCGATGTCATATGTGACACCTCCACTATTGATTATGTGCTTTGTTTGCTCAGTGATGTCGCTTTCGTGCGGTTGCAGATCGAACTTGTTTCCACCTCGGCGTGTCTCGTTGGTGGTGTGGTACTCAAGGCTCAGACGGCTGGTATATGTGGGACGGTAGAATGCCCTCAATCCGAATGTATTGATGTTTATCTTTCCGAGTTCCGAAAAACCGTCACCGTCATGGTCATAAGGGTTTCGGTTGCGGTAGTTCTCATAGAGTGCGATACCGTATGTGTTGTCGTTCGATACAAGCGATGCGTTAGCGCCTACATTCTGTTCCCAAGCCTCTCCTCCAAAGCAAGAGAGGTTGCTTGTCAGTGAGAATGAGTTGCTGACCGGGTCCTTTGTGATGATGTTCACGGTGCCGCCGACGGCATTGGCACCAAAGAGAGCCGAACCTCCGCCACGTACCACTTCTACACGCTCAATCATGTTTACAGGTATCTGCTCCAGTCCGTACACACCGCTGAGCGCGCTCACAACGGGACGGCTGTTGATGAGCACCTGGGAATAGGGGCCTTCGAGGCCGTTGATGCGCACCTGTGGGAAACCGCAGTTCTGGCAATTGTTCTCTACACGGAGTCCGGTGATGTAGTTGAGGCTCTTTGCAAGATCCGGTGAGTTCACCGCGTCAAACAGTTTGGTGGAGGCTACTGAGACCACTACAGGCGCATCCTTGCGGCTTATGGCATTGCGGTTGGCCGAAACCACCACAGCATCGAATGATATTGCATCTGGCTTCATCTTGAAGTGGATTACAGTAGCGAAATCCTTGCTTACGACAACCTCCTTGGTCTGGGTCTCATATCCGATAGCGGTTACGCGTAGGGTGTACTTTCCTGCAGGGAGGTGGCGGATTTCGAACTGACCCTCTTCGTTGCTCATTGTGCCACCGCCTGTCTCCTCGATGTAGATTGTTGCAAAAGCGATGTTCTCTTCGGTATCATATTCTATGACATGACCCATAATCATGTTTCCGTCCTTTATCTTGCTGTTTTCCGAAGCAAGGGCCGGGAGAGTACATAGCACTCCTGTCAGAAAGAGTAGAAATAGTCTTTTCATTTTATATTATTATAATTATCTTAAAATTTTTGCAAAGGTACTGCCATATTGTGGAGTGGGGAATAACAACAAGTTGTTAAAAGAGTGCCTATGTATAGTGCTTTTTAATAAATAAGGTTGAAAATGATACGGGATTATAACCTTCTTTCTTTTGCAAACAGTCATAATGTGATGCAGTGCTATGCATTTTGTCACAAAACTCTTGCAATCACGGACTATTTATCATATTTTTGCGCGTTAACATTCCAAAAACAACATATATGAAAAGAAAAACTACACTTTTTGCTTTGTTGGTTCTTTTTGCGTCAGTGCTATTTGCAGCTCCTGTAGATCCTGAAAAAGCACGTGAGATGGCTGTTTTATTCTGGAACAGCAAGGCTGAACTCAACAAGAATGTAACTCTGAAGTTGGTTGATGATGCTCCTTCAAAGGCCGGAGCTATCAAAGACAATACGGTTTCAAAAGTACCCGAGCAGTACTATCTGTTCAGCGCCGGTGATAATGGAGGTTTCGTAATCATTTCCGGCGATGACCGCTTGTCACCTGTCGTGGGATATTCCGACAGAGGATTTGCAGGCGAGATGCCTCCTGCACTCGTTGAATGGCTTGCCATGTATAGCCGGTTTGTCGATGATGTCCGTGCAGGCATTGTTGAACCGGTGAATACAACAGCAACCGAAGGTGCAAGGATTGAACCAATGCTGGAGACAAGCTGGAACCAGAGTGCTCCTTATAACAACTATTGCCCCGAGGTAAACGGACAGAAGACACCTACAGGATGTACTGCAACAGCTGTAGCACAGGTTATGAAGTTCCATGAATGGCCGGTGAGCCCCAAGAGAGCGATAACCTGGTACAATAACATTACCGAAAGTACAGAGACCATCGATATTACAAAGAATGTGTATGCGTGGGATAAGATGCTTGACCACTACCGCAATGGATACACTGCGGAGCAGGCCGACGCGGTAGCACGGCTTATGGTTGACGTGGGCAAGGCAATTGGCAGCAATTATTCTCCGGGCGGAACCGGCAGCAACTATGTATTGGCGGCAATAGGACTGGTGAATGTTTTCGATTATTCGCCACAGATTAAGGTCGTAAAGAGAAACGAATGTACGTATGATGAGTTCATTTCCGTCATAAGAGAGAACCTTGAAGCGCGCCAACCGCTTGTACATACCGGTCAGGGTCAGTCTTTTGCTGCGGGTCACGCGTTTGTATGTGACGGTATCGACGAGAACAATTATGTTCACATCGACTGGGGATGGGACGGTGCTTACAATGGATTCTTTGATATAGGTTCAATGGCTCCGGGCGGAACCGGTATCGGTGGCGGTCAGGACAGGTATAATGTAGACCAGGCAATCATAGCGAACATAAGACCACGTGCTGAAGGCGAAGCTGACCGTCTTGGTGACCCGACAATTTTTGTCTATGAAGTAATAGACGCTGCAAAAGATAATGCTGTGGTGGAGGAGTATACTTCGCGCTACACTTCGGGGTATGCAAATTTCAGGGTCCTGACACAGTTCCTCAACTGGTCACATTCTGCAGTGAACATGGATTTCGGAATTTCAATAACAAGTACCGACGGAGCATACAGCAAATTTGAGGTCATTTCAGAAAAAGAGAAAATGCCAGTTGACGATGCAGTCGGTTATTATGTCGATTTCAATATAAATAATCAGAATACTGCGAGCAAGGATTATCTTAAAGAGGGAACATACTATGTTGAAATATTCTATAAGAATTCCGACAGTGAAGAACCAGTGAAGATGAAAGGCGAAAATAACCGTCTTGTGCTTGAGGTAGGCAAGAGCACTGCAAAACTGAGCAAAGCGCTGCCCGATGTGTCAGTGTCCGGCTTCGAATTTAGAGGAACTGTCCCCAATTTCATGAATGACAATGTAAGTTTTGATGTTGCATTGAGAAACAACAATACCAATAATGCGCTTGTTGTGGTTGTGCCCATTATCAACAGAGTAAGCGGTGATAAGATTGTGAGCGACACACTTGTATCGGCTGGAGAACTCATAAATGTGTTTGACAATACCGATTTCCTTGTTACATACTCCTTGGGCAAAGTCCTGAAGGCCAGTGGTGAGCATTATGTGACATTTGCATATGATATGAGGAACTCTTATAACGACCATAATAAGAGTGTCGACAAGAGCAGGCTGAAGAGTATTACGGGGGAGAGCAAAAGATTTAATATATTTGATCTTCCTACTGCTCCAATGCCAGTTGTTACATCGGTTACTTCCAATAATCCGGTGTTTGGTGAGAACCTGAGTGTTGCCGTAAGGATACTCAATAACTCTTCCGCTTCGGCTTACAGTGGTAAGATAGGCATATTTGTGGAGAAAGATGGTATCAAGAGTTTGTTTGCACATGGCAATGTCGAGGATGTCAAAGCCGGAGGTTCCGCTGTATTTCAATACAGTTCCAAGAACTATATCTTTGACCTTGAACCGGGCACTTATAATGTAACAGTGTGCGAGATGGTTGATGGTGAATGGGCTGATATCCCAAGTAACGGCAATTATGTGTTTACCTTGCAGGCACCGACTAAATGTCTGCTATATACCGATGACAGGATAAATATCAATAACGGAAAAGCTGTGATACAGGGCGACAGCGTTGATGTTTTTGTTGATATAACTTGCAGGTTCGGGGACTTTGACGGATTGGCAAGAATGAACGTGCTCAATGGCGTAACCGGTATATTGAGAAGTGAATATATTCCGGTGTCCATTAAGGATGGTGAGACGCTCAGCCTAAATTTGAGGAGTCTGTGCAACAAGAATGCTCTTCTTAATGTTGCCTGGAAGGTGAATGTTGTATTTTATGACAATAACAAGCGCCAGTTGGGAACTTTAATTATAAACGATATTGATTTCCCTGACAACGGAGTCTTTTATGTCCACGACAAGACATCCGTTGATGGCACTCGTCTGACGGCAGCCTCTGTAGTTGCAGGTGAAGGATGTATCAATATTATTGCAGATAATGCAGTGGTAACTGTGTACACTCTTGACGGCAGAACCGTATATAGCGGCGCAGCAGCAACCGTTCCGGTTGAAAAGGGGTTGCATGTCGTAACAGTTGCCGCTCCAGGTAAGGCCGTAGAGACAACCAAGATACTTGTGAAGTGATTATATACACATATGATGACAAGGGGGTGACTAAAAAGTAAATTTGGTACCCGAAATTTGGCAACACTCGTTGTAAAATAACGTGAGTTCGATATAAGAATTTTAATTTGCATTAAAATTAACTCGTTGAAAATTAGGAGAATAGCGATAAAAGTTGTAACTTTAGGTGTCCAATCAAAAGATTTACAACCACTTACCGCTATGTTCTCCGAGGATAAA
>JAFQEZ010000073.1 GCA_017398805.1 Bacteroidaceae bacterium
ACTGACATATAAGCGTTATCTGTGAACAGACGGTCGAACTCTGCCGAAGAAAGATGCTTTTTCTGCAGTAAGGACATATTAATGAATTTGTCATTAAGTGTAACATTGTAAAGACCGTGTTCCTGCAAATACGTTTCAGACAGTTTGTACACATTCTTGTACTTCCTGTCATTGCCTGCAGGAGGAACGTCACGCAATGTATTGACGCCATAGAATGACTGAGACATACCCATCGCTGTTGAAAGCAAAAACAAAAAAGATATAAGTTTCATGATTCGATAATATAACGTGAGTTCGATATAAGTTCAACCGAATCGCGAATCTGTCATCCCGACAGAGCGCAGCGACGAGGGATCTCAAAAATATCGCAAAATAAGAGATTCTTCACATTCGTTCAGAATGACAAATATGCGATAATTCAGTATAATATGTTATATCGAACTCACGTTAATATAATTAATAAAATATTGCTAGCTTACTCAAGTAGTTGGTATCCAATAACATTGCAAATATAGAATGACAATGGCTTACTTCCGGGAATCTGCCTCACGGTATAGGTCATTCGCCAGGCTTTTGTCTTTACTTACACCACGCCCGTACATGTAGCAATCGGCAACATACTTTGTTCCACGTTTGTCATTCTGCAGGTGCAAGGCATATGCAGCACGGTATGCTTTCTTGTACTCCTTGGCTGCATCGTAGTGCATTACCAAGAAATACAATGCGTCGGGGTATCCCTCATTTGCAGCAACATTCATGCAATCAAGCACACTCCCGAGTTCTGCATCACGTTCAATTCCATTCTCATGCATGTATGAGGCATATTTGTAAAGAGCTTCAATATTTTTGCCTATGGCAGCCTCCCTGTAGCATTCTACTGCCTGCAGGGTATCGGCTTTCAATAGAGTACCCTGGATATAAATGTCGCCCAGGTCAAGCAATGCCGGTGCATATCCGCAGGCAGCCGACTCCTCTATCATCTGCAGGGCCTCGTCTATGGAAGGTTCTACACCTTCGCCGTTCATGTACATTGTGGCAAGCTCATGCAACGAGGGTGCATCTCCCTTTTCCACGGCGCGTTTGTAGAATTTGATTGCCAGAGCTTTGTCTTGCTTTACTCTAATTCCATGACGATATAACTGTGCCACACGGAAAAGTGCAGGCGCATATTCATATTGTGCCAGTTCGGCATATGTATCAATACATTTGCTGTAACGTTTCTGCGCGAAATATATCTCTGCGATATTGAACTTACGGCTGCACCATTCCTCTGTAGGCAAGCCATTATCGCCCGGCTGTGTCACACCTCTTCCCTCATTCTTGTCCGGTTGCACTCTTTTCACAGGTTCACCGCTACAATTTGTATACAAGTATTCATCGTTCCCGTATATTATGCCACGGTCCATGCCTGCTATGTCAACTCTTATTGCTTGACATTCGCTACTGTTGTAGAAGTCCACCTCAACTTTGCCGTCAACAGATGATATTGAAGGGTTCCACAACAGTGTGCGTCTGTAATCCTTGGGGTCGGCAGGAGTGTTGCTGTAGTCGGGTGAATAAAACTGCTTGCTCTTGCTGTATCCTTGTAACGAAGTGTAACGTCGCACTCCACCTCCTCTGCTAAGGTCCACCTTCATCAATATATTGCTGCTGTCTGCGCTTGTCGGGGGTATAAGGAACGCCACCATGCCGGGTCTTTTGACCATGTTATGGGAGTAAACATCCGGTTGTGTATTCTCTGTAGTTGACCCTTCATTACGGGGGACGTCAATTGTTGATTCTTCATTATAAGGGATGTCAATTGTTGCCCATTCATGGAATCCGCCCGTACCACGATTAATCTTTCTCAGAACCATTTCGTTCCGGGTTGGATAGATGGTCTTCTGCTTGTAGAAACCATCAAAAAAGAAAGAATAGGGTACCTTGGACCAAAATGGGCCATCAAGGAGCACATCATCTTGATTTCCGCCTATCGATGCCCGCGGTTCCTCAACCGCAAATCGTCTCCAGAAATGTTCACCACCGTAAAACATTCTGCAATGCTTTTCGTCGCGGCTTATTATTATCTCACTGAAATTAGTCAGTTTCTCAACATCAACCCCATGAAGAAAACTGTTGTCCAGTTCGGGGCATGTGCCACTCGTGTACTCACCCTTTATCACAGCCGGCATAACCCAACTGCATGCTCCAAGGCTGTAGCGCGAGAAGATGCTTTCAATGACATTGGATACTGTTATTGCTTCGGAGTAATTAGGTAACCTATCCCTGAAGAGGTAACGTGCAGGTATATATGACTCAGGCAAATTTCTGAAGTAATCGTTTCTCTTGGTATTGTAACGGAACAAGGTGTCGATGCCTTCACCATAGAAGGATTTGAATATACACAAATAATCGCTACGTGTTGGTGCAGCACTAGACATAAATCTTCCTCCGTTCGCTACATCATAGATGCCATAACGGAATGTAACGTCAAGTGCATACTCCCATTCGTCCATGTAGTCGAGACGGAGCTCGCTTATCGGTTGATACCTGAACATGTCGCTCTTGCGTTTTCCTACCAAGGCAAATTCCAACAGTTCGTAACTGTTCTCTCCTGTTTGCCTTACAGTATCGCCTTTGGCGCTCTCCATGATGTAGGGACTACCTGTGTTCCGTTCCCAGTATGAAAGGAAACGTGGATTTGGCGAGAAATAACGGTCTATCATAAAAGCATCGCGCACGAAGGTTGTCTGCCTTATCTGCGTCTTTGGTGTAAGCGATACAATCTTACGTCCGTAAAAGTCTTCAAACTCATTCAAGAAACATCCCGTGCTGTCGCACCTTGTAACATAAAGAGCGATCGTAGTATCTTTGGGGATATGAAGAGTTATTGGGGCATTATTGTGGAATTTTATGGACATTTCACCAATCCTTCCTAAACTATGCCCTATGAGGCGGCGGTAATGCTGTCCACGAAGTGTTATGCACTTCTCGGGTGGCACCTCTCGTTGCAGGCTGGTTGCAGTCAGTTTGCTCCAATCATATGCAGTCCAGCCATGCGTCAGCATAATGAGGTCAAGATGAGCATTGCGTTTCTCGTTCTTGTGGTCAAAGTATTGCCAGGCATCAGGGATGTAACCTCTAAGTTCCGACCCAAGCAATTGCCATGTATACATGTTGTACCCCCATGAAGTCTTTAAACTGCCGCTCTGGTCGGCAACAGAGACGGCAAGTCCACCGTCCAGCTCAAGAGGTTTGCCATCTTCACGTGCAATGTTCAGGGTTACCTTTCCATGCGGCTTCATCTCAAGTTCATGCAATGGCTTCCCGTTAGCTGTCACATTAAGCCTGACCGTATGTCGGTCACCACTCAGGATGGTATCGTGACGTACAAAGAACAACCTTTCGGCAAGCGGTGTCTTTCCGCTGAACACAATGGCACGGCATACACCTTCGGGAAGGGAGTCCATGGGAAGAGTTACCGACATTGAGCCATCAACGCCAATATTCCTGTAGAAGCCCATGCTGCTGCGGTATATAATGGCAAAACCAAGCTCTGTAGGGGCCGAGAAGTTGCTGTTGACCGATAAACTTACCTTGCTGTCGGCACTCTTTACCGAAAGCACGACACCCTCATCCTCAACATTCGGAAGTTTGAATTTGTACTTCTTGGTCTTTCCTTTCTCATTCCTTGTGGTGACTCTTGCCATGTACTTGACACCTTTCTGCGGTTTCAAGACAAATGTTCCTTTGCCCATGTGTTGCGGAACAGTCTCTACAAGCGGCTTGCCGTCGGCAAGGATTGTTATCTCTCCGTCAGTTTCAATGCCATCGTTTCCTTTAAGCTCAAATGCCACAACACTTTCGATACCTGCAACAAGATGGCCGCCTTCGGGGTAGAACTTTAGCGTGCATTCTTCTTTCTCATCTATTACCCAATCATTGGAAGCGATGAATCTTCTTTCCCTAATACGCATATTGCGTAACGACCAGTCACCATTGTTCACCTTGTCATACACCGGAAAGACACGGCTGAAGACAGCCTCGTCTCCCCAGTTGAGCATGTAGCGCGTGTAGGCACGTATCTCATAAAACCCCGAAAGATAGCTCGGGTTCATGAAAAACTCGCCATTGCAAGTACCGTCATCGCCAATCTTGTACTTCTCGGTCTTTACAACATATCCTTCGGGGGAGACAAGCTCAACATAAAGCACACGGCTATGGGTTGTGGCACGGTCGTCGTTGTGGCTTGTCACGAATGCTTTGAACCATATTGTCTCGCCAAGGAAATACGCTGTGTTGTCAAAGTGCAGGTAGACGCGTTCGGGCGACATTACATATCCCACCTGCAACGCGCGCAGTGCAACGCTGTCAGTGGAGGTCTGTGCGCTGACAGCAAATGCATGCGACAATACAAAGGCAAATATTATAGATACAAATTTATAAAACATCTACGGTAGTTGCTTAGAGATTCTATTGTTCAACTCGAAAATGATTGGATAAGTCATAGAAACAGAATAACATCACAAACTTGTCCTAAATTTTATTACAACTCGCCTTAGAAACAATATTCAGGAGTACTTTCTGTTTTATATCCATAGAAATGAATGTCTCCACATTGACAAAGATACTCTTTGTCAATTATGCCATCATTGTTTTTGTCCATATCGGGTATAGGATATTCGTCTGAAAAATATTCATAATACACTCCTGAATAACTAAACCTCGGATTAGAATCGTTACCCTCAAAATGAGAAAAATAGGTTATCTCGGCAGCCGACGTACCATCTTTTATGCATGGTTCCGCTGTTACATAATATGTTCTTGGACTTGATGTTACAGCCCAAACCACGAGGCAGCTTAATGTTCCATCAGCTAAAAATTTACCGGAATACATCGCTCCATCTTCCAATAATATCTGTGCAAGTGATGATGATGCGACGGCAACTTCATCAATACAATTATCGTTCATGAATGCAGCTTGTTGGATATTATTGGTACTTTTATCTGTATTCGCCGATATTCCATTACTAAGAAAATCCTCCACGCGTGCGAAATATTCCTCATTGACTGTACTCAAGTCCTCATCAGTGGAGATTTTAACAGCAACGCCATACTTCTTTCCAATCTCATCAAGTCTTGCCTGCACCTCTTCCAACGTCATTGTGCTGTCCGCTGCCTCTGTAACGCTTCTTGTGGTTGCAGGTACAGGAAAGCACTCGTCAAATTCGTCGTTTGTACATGAAATAAAGCCAACAACCAAGGTCAGCACACTCGCAAATGTAAACAATAAATTTCTTTTCATTTTCTTTTTTTGTTTTAAAAATCATTAATAATTAATTAGTTATTTTACGATATTCATTAGTTCGTATTCTACATTATTTATGATAACATCTATCTTGTGCGAAGGGATTTTAATCTTTTTTGCCAATATTTCATTGCCAATGCTTTTCATGTTTGCCGTATCGCCAATTTCCTTGTATATCTTGAACTGCTTGTACAATGGAATGAAACGGTTGGGGCACATGTAATGCGCTACAGAAAAATGTTCTAAAGCCTTTTGGCGCTCACCGGTAAACAGATAACTATTACCAAGCATGAATTCAAGGTCGTAACTTGCAATATGATTTTTGCATTCATTGCAGGTTTTTATACATTCTTTATACTCCTTGTTATTGTATTTTATTGTTGCCAAGGAGAACAGCATGGCACCTTTGTCTATCGAGTACTCTTTGTACTTGTCAAATATTTTCATGGCGTTAGCCTTGTCTCCGTATTTGTATTCCTGTATAGCCTTGTTCCAAACCCGGTCATCATTAAAGGATTTTGCCTCAATGGCGAGAGATGGCAACAGTATGGCAATGATTGCAATGCGGACAGCCCTTCTTGAAAAGAGTCTGCCAATAGAACCGAATGCCGGGACGAATGCTAACAGCATGACAGTTGTGAAAGACACTGATAATGGGCACGAGAATGTACACCATAGCAGCAGCAACAGAATAAAGTGCATGCAACAGCGTCCCTCCTTGCTTGCATCCTTATAAAGACGATAAATTGCAAAGACAATTATGCCTGCCAGCAGCAGGGTTACATGCACGCCATAGTTCACGGCAATATACATATATTCGTTCAGGGGGTGCTTGATGTCATCGGCAAGCATTGCGACCTCTTCGTCGGTATTGTTCTTGAAATATTCAGCCTGAACGAGCATGTAGTTTGCCTCAAAACCACCGGCTCCCCAGCCCAAAGGTTTTTCCTTTATCATCCGGGCGGTGTTTTCAAGGATGAAGATTCTGCCGTCCGACGAATCTCTTTTTATGTAAAACATAGAAAAGAGAAGTAATGTGAACAATACCATACAGATTGCAACAGTCGTGCGCTTTCTTAGTATGAATATGCGGTGAAGCAGGTAAATGCCGGACAATGACATGGCTATTATTCCCGTGCGTGACAAAGAGCGTGCTACTGCGATGAAGCATACGGCAAAGACGACAACCAAAAATATCCTGATGTATTTATTTTCATTATCAATAAAATATATTATTGCCGGCATTGACAGTGATATACACATTGCATATATCGATGATATTGTCACATCTTGAATAAATATGCCAAAAACACCCACCATTGCCAATGCCAGCATGTTTGATGCAAATACTTCTTTTCTCGATGTATCGTACCGTTTGTAGAAAAGAAACACGGATAACAAAACTGTAATGACGGCGAGTGCAGGAATGTGCGACTCCCACCACGATATCTCCATGTTCTGATAATTGTAACGGAAGAACACAGAAACAACCAAGAAAAAGAATATAACAACTGTTGTCGGCACTATTGCATGGCTTTTATAATATCATAATATATGAATTTTTGTTCACCGTTGACTATTGTGAATGGCATCTCTTCTTTACCTTCTGTCAGGTTCTCAAGCCAATAGAGCTTGTTTGATGGCACATTTTCGAATTTCAGATATTCGTACTCCGCGACTTTTTCACCGCATGTTTTCCAGCCCTTGTCCCAATAGTTGAGCCTATATAGATTCCCGGCTTTAATTCCATTGTCGGCATTAAGAGGGGCAAAACGTACCGCAGTTACTATTTGAGGTTCATCAAGTGACAGTGTTATATCACGATAAGCACCCGGGGCTGTCTGCATGTTGCCGTCGTACTCTTTGGCCCATGTCATTCTGTTGCGGTCTCTGTCAAGCAGTTTGACAGATGCTGTGTCCATAATGGCTTTCAATGTGTCGGTTGGCGCAAGGCAATGCTCTCTGGATGCCTGTTCCACATTAACATAACCATGTTCACTGCCTGTAATCCATTCAAGGTGAGATATGTTTGCATGAGGATTGTTCTCAGGAGCCTGAAAACGATAATATTGATATTTGGCGTGTTTCTTGAATTTATACTCCGCAAATAAAGGCTCAGGCGCCTTTGTGATGGTATATAACAAGTGGGCCTTGCTGAAATCACCGCTGTTCGAACCAAGGAATTTGCCACCGACCAACTCCTCGGCAACAGACACCATCTTCTTTTTGCGTGGGAACTTACGTGTAAGGCATAGCTCGGTTATAGCAGTGTCGTTGTCTATGCCCGGAATCTCCATGATGCGGACTTCTCCTTCCTGCTCTTCGAGATAAAAAGGTGTGAAGAAACTGTTGCAACCATCTTTGGTGTAATATACCGGCAGGTATAGTATACCGGGAAGTGTGTTCTCAAAGGTAACACGGTTCATAAGGGTGTCAATCACTCCCCATGTAACCACCTTTCTCCCACCATTTGCATTGAAAGTGGCAAGGTAGGCAAGATTGTTGTCACTACACTCATTCCATGGCAAAGTGATGCAGTGAACTTTGCGGTACTCCGACGTTACATCCTTTATGCAAGGAGTACAGAGTTCAGCCGGTACAGCTTCATTCTCATTTCTTAGAAAATATGGAGTATTTTTTTGCGCCGAGAATGTGTTTCTGTACACGTTAAGGGATGCAGGATCTTCGAAACTGAGCTCTCCCGGCAAAGATGATTCTGCATTGAATGGATACCATTTGCTTTTGTCTGTGTCATATACACTGCAATGGTAATGTTTTCCTACGAAATCACGGTAGCCAATGACATTCTCGACCACTGTGGGTATACCGCAGGCACGAAGAATGTCACATCCCCATGTTGCAATGTCGGTGCAATCATGTATACCATTGATATACATGCTGTAGATTCCTGCCATACTCTTGTTGTCGGTTCTACCGTTGAGACCCCTTAGATTCCATATTGCAAGGTTATAGCGTCGGATGGCCTCAACAAGAGTCTCTGAGCGACCGCACTTTACAAGTGGGACAAAGATGTTGTTCAGAGTGTTACCGTTGTTCAGGCTCTTATGATATTGCAAAGATGAGTATGGGAGGATATATTCCTTGAATTCTTCAAAGGACAGTCTTTTTGCGAATCTGTTAGAATGCCAAACCTCAAATGCATTATCAATGTGTTGTATAAGGAATTCCGGTGTAACAAGAGCTGTGTCGCATAACAGGTTGTTTGAATATGTTATTCCATTGAGTTGTGTAACGGCATAGAGTGAATCCCGTTCGAGCCGGATAGAATCTATCTTGTCGCGTGGAATTGCATCATAGCCATATCTTGATTGTAACATCGTGAGGAGCGCATCTGTTTCCTTCCTCCATTTCTCCAATGTAGCACTATCTTCAATAATCTCCTTGCTGGAATAATGATAAGGCATGTTCTCGAGGAGAAAAACGGCAGCCTCGTATTTTAATGAGTCCTTGTCGACATGTTTGTAATGGTGAAGGACTTCATCTAAACCGCGAGAATGGTTCCTCATTTCTTTATTTTCCTGAGTATCGGCAACACAAGAAACTACCAGAAACATTGCTGTTGCCGGTAGCGAGAGAATACAAGCAATCTTTTTTATACGGTTTTTCATACGAGTCTCTTAGAACTTCTCGAATTCTCCGGTGAAACGTATACCGTCAATCTCCAATACAATATGATATGTTCCTTGAGGCAAGTGCGATAAAGGAATGTTATGTTCACAGTTACGTGGCAAGTCAATCTCGTTACCTGTTAACACAGCATCGTTCTCATCTGTTATGCAATATGTAACGGATGTGAATGAAACATGAAGACTCTCGATTATGATACTCTCGGCTTCTGTGTCATATTGAACTACCGGCAAAATTGATAATAGCTCAAGGTCACGCTTGCTATGAATTTTATTCTCGGAGGCCTCTTCCTCTGTTTCCTCTGTATCTATTTCTGTTAATAATATTGGCTCCATGGTTTGTGCCTTACCATCTATCAAGGCAAACATTAGTAATATGAGCAAGATTTGTTTACGTAATTTTTTCATAAGCCCATTTGGTTTTTCCGCAAAAGTATTCTGTATTTTGTGTTGATGCAAGAAAAAGCCGTCCAAGGTAGTCCAAAAGAGAGAAGGATGTTGTTTTTACGTTGTAGTTTAATGGTTTATGCAGCGTACAAAATGCGGTCTTTGTCATATATTGTTTAAAAGTTGGACAATCTTGGACATGTTGTTTGGCTCAAACAATTAATTTTATAGTAACTTCGCAAAGTGAAGAATCGTAAATGA
>JAFQEZ010000074.1 GCA_017398805.1 Bacteroidaceae bacterium
ACCTGTTGCTGCCGGTGTTAACTACGTTGAACCTGCTTTCGCTCGCTTTGTGTGTAAGTAAACTTCCACACACTCGCTTGCTCGCAGCTTTGTCGAAGTTGCGAGAGCAACTTTCATCTTTAACCCCACTGCGTGGGCTTGAAACTTGGCTGCACTCGCTGTAAAAGCTCAAGTAAACTTGACTTTCGCTCGCTTGCACACTTTAACCCCACTGCGTGGGCTTGAAACTTGGCTGCGCTCGCTGTAAAAGCTCAAGTAAACTTGGCTTTCGCTCGCTTGCACAAGCTTTCCACTTTGCTCTTTTAAAAACTGTTGGCCCGTCAACCCGACTTACTACCGGCACAAAAAAAAGAGCCTCATCATTGAGACTCTTCTTGAGGTACCTGGCGGATTCGAACCGCCGTACACGGTTTTGCAGACCGCTGACTAAGCCACTCATCCAAGGTACCGGTTGCATTAGCGGTGACAAAGGTAAGACATTTTTTGTGAAGAACAAACAAAGAGCACCATTTTTTGTCCATTAGCGCCATTTTTAGGCAATTATTGCACTGTTGATGTCGGATTTAGGCATTATTATTCTATCTTCGTAACCGGAAACGATGGTACACAAGGTCGAAAAATTCATAAAGAGACACAATCTCCTCCAAGGAGGAGAGAGGGTGCTTGTTGCACTGAGCGGTGGAGCCGACTCGGTTGCATTGCTGTTGGCACTCCGGAAACTTGGATATGAGTGCATTGCAGTACATTGCAATTTCCACCTCAGAGGCGAGGAGAGCAACCGGGACGAGGAGTTTGTAAAGAGACTCTGCGAACGACTTGGCATAGAACTGCACACTGTACATTTCGACACTGCCGCACATGCCAAAGAGAATGGCATATCCATTGAAATGGCAGCGCGCGAACAGCGGTACAATGCCTTTGAAGAGATTCGCAAGAGAAACAATGCTGCTGCCATTGCCGTAGCGCATCACCGTGACGATTCGGCTGAGACATTGCTGTTGAACCTCGTTCGTGGTACAGGAATAAAGGGACTGCGTAGCATACAGCCGAAGAACGGGCATATTGTGCGTCCGCTCCTATGCGTGGGACGCGAAGAAATCCTTGACTACCTCAAATGGCGCGGAGAGGAGTATGTCACAGACAGCACCAACCTCACAACAGATTACACACGCAACAAGATAAGGCTTGAGATAATTCCCAAACTTGCCGAAATCAATCCTTCGGTACTCGACACTCTCGCAGCAACAGCCCAAAGGATTACCGAGGCGGAACTTATCTACAGCAGATCAATTGAGGAGTCGATAGCAAGAGTCAAGAAGGGGAACATTATAGAGATTGAGGCACTCAAGAGAGAGATTGCCCCTGCGACCTTATTGCATGAGATTCTGTCACCGCTCGGTTTCAACACTGCACAGACAAGAGACATTCTCTCTGCGGCGCTTGAGGAGGTGAGCGGCAGGCGGTTCCATGCCGGAGAGTACTCTGTGATAAAGGACCGTGACAGGCTTGTAATAACAGGCAATATCCCGCACATCGAACCTATTCCGCTACCGGCAGAAGGAGTTGTCACAACTCCCCTCGGCACACTTGAGATAACATCAAAGGCGTTTGACGGCACATTTTCAAAGGAGCGCAATGTCGCGACACTGGATGCCGAAAAGGTGGCGTTTCCGCTTACACTGCGACATGCAGAGACAGGCGACAGGTTCGCCCCGTTCGGCATGCGCGGAACAAAACTCGTGAGCGATTACCTCACCGACCGCAAGAAGAGCATCGTTGAAAAGCAACAACAGCTGGTTGTTACAGATGCCAACGGCACAATCGTGTGGCTTGCAGGTGAACGCCCGTCAGCGAAATTCTGTATCAATGAAAGCACCCGAAGATGTTTGATACTTCTTTGGAACAAAAAATGCGGAGTTGGATAAACGAAACAAAATCCGACCTACCTGCTTTATGGTTTTAACAGCAGCCATTTCCAACAGGGAAGTACCTCTATGGTTCCATACTCATCGGTAAAGGAGGTCGCCTCGTCAAAGGTTAGGATAATACGTCGACGGCAGACAAGGCGTTTAGGCAGTCTGGTCAAAGCGGTCTTTTCCCGATTCAGAGTTTCTTCGTCGCGCATAGAGTAGCAAACCTGTATAGCCAGTTCATCTTCAGGAACATAGAAATCGACTTCGTAGCCATCATTGTAGAAATAGACACGCTCATTGTCAGTATCATGCCCATATAGGCGAAAGAGTTGCAATGCTACCAAATTCTCAAGCAGCATCGTATCCTTATCAAGCAAGAATAGGTTGAGTATACCATTGTCAATGAAATAGTATTTGCAGTTGCTCTCCTTGTCGGCAAGACACGAAGCATAATTTCTCAGGCGGAGCAATAGCCAGGCATCCTCGCAGTAATCAATATATTTGATGGTGGTAGCTAAGCTGAGTTTGCCTCCTACACTTGACAGCAGATTGTTGATTCTGTTGAATGAGATGGGACGACACACGCTTTCGGCAATCTTTCTTATCAAAATACGGATGCCTGCAACATTGCTTATGTTGTTACGTGCAATGATGTCACCCAAGTATATCTTTTGAAATACGCTACTCAAGTAATTGCGCTTTGCAGGCATCAATGCCGAAGCGGGAAGTCCGCCATCATGCAGATATTCATTAAAGCACCTGACCGCAGCAGCCCTACCTTCGGTAGAAAGCAAATCATTCTCTGACACTGGCAGACGATGTACATTCACATACTCCCTGAAGCTATAAGGATACACTTCGTTTGTAAGGAAACGCCCCCCGAGTGTGGTACTTATTTCGCTGGAAAGCATTTTTGCATTAGATCCCGTTATGTAGATGGTGTAGTTCGCGTCTGCCATGCGACGAGCAAACTTTTCCCAATGTCCGATGTTCTGTATCTCGTCAAGGAAGAGCATAGGACGTTTACCATACATCTCCTGATGACATTCAAGAAGGCGGTTGAAGTCATCGGCTCCAAAATTGTCCAAACGCTCATCCTCGAAGCTGAGGTATAGCATTTCATCCCATTGCTTGCCTTCACGGAGCAATTGTTGAATGCAATGGTATAGCATATATGATTTACCCGAACGACGAACACCCACTAATACGCAACAAGGAAACTCCGCGATTGTAAGTTCGCGAGGTTCTATACTATAACGTACCACCTCCTGTTGGTTGTCTTTTAGTATTTGCTTCAAAAGTTGCTTGTCCATACTTGCCTATTACTTATAAATAACTGTACAAAGATACGTTTTGTTTAGAGGATTTACAAGATATCGCACGATTTTATTTAATCAATTAAACAAAACAATCTTTTTTGCAAAAATTAATATGTCTTTGGAACAAAAAGTGCGGAGTTGGATAAACGAAACACCTTATAACGTAAACATCTCCTCGGCTATCGCTTCGCCGATTGCAGTTCCGATAATTTCCTCAAGATCCATGTTTTCTATCTCTTGATCCTCTGCTGAATCCATTTCCTGCAACACGTTTAAAGCATCCTCGTTACCTTGTTCGGCCGACATTGTATACCAGCGTATTGCTTCTTCATACGAAGGATCGACACCGTAACCATAATTATAACACTCTCCAAGAAAGAACTGTGCCACATCATTGCCATCCTTCGCCGCATCTTTCCACAACTCCACAGCACGCACATAGGACTTGTCGACACCAGTTCCATCGAAGTAACATGCTCCAAGCATGACAAGTGACCCGGGATGTCCTGACTCTGCACCAATTTTCCACATATCAACAGCATCCTTATAGTTTCCTTCCTCGTATGATTCCAATCCTTTGTTAAAGGACTCCTCTGCAGAGACTACACTTGACTGCACATCCTTGCCCGTTCCGGTAGAAGAGGATAAGAAAGCGGTATTACCGGGATATAACAGGAAAACTGCGGTTACAACCACGGCTACAGCGAGGAAGAAGAGCCATAGAAGTTTCCTCTTTTTATGTGAGACAGCTTTCGGCATCTTTGCATCCGGCGCAGGATTCTTACTGCCGTGCAACCGCTCGCATGTAACATCAGCTTTCTTATCTCCATTATCGGACATCAGCTGCCAATCTACTGAAGTTTCAGACTCACCGCCACGCATAGCCTCCTTGTCGGCATCTGTGAGCGTAGTACAATCCAAAGAGGAATCTTTCCCGTCCAATATCGAAAGAAACTCTGCCACGCTCTGTGGACGGTCTTTACGACGAGGTTGCATGGCTAACTCAATAGCATGACGCACAGATAGTGACAACTCCTCTGGCAACACAGGCAAGCCTTCATCGTTGACATCACTTGCCTCGGGTGGAGTTTCTCCTGTCACTAATTTATACAACGTTGCGCCCAGCGAATATATGTCGGTCGCCGGCGAGAAGGTCCCGACACCACCCTTGCGCGACTGCTCCAACGGCGCATAGCCGGCACTGAGGCCGACCGGTGTACTGCTTGTCTGCAGCCCCTCTTCGTCATACTGTTTTGAAAGACCGAAATCTATCAATACAGCAGAGTCAGAACTATCGACCAGAATGTTTGCAGGCTTGATGTCAAGATGCATTATCCTGAGACCATGCAGGTAATCCAGGGCTTCGGCAACCTCTCTTATATAACGGAGTGCCGTTTCCTCGGGCAATGATCCGTTTTTAACTTTATCGGCAAGAGAATCCCCCTCGTAATACTTCATTACGTAATAGGCTGTTCCGTTCTCCTCGAACACATCGATTACCGATACAATGCCTTTGTGTTCGAGTGCCGCGATGCAGGTTGCCTCTTTAATGAATTTCTGTCTGAAACGCTCTACTGATTCACGGCTGCCGCTTGTTCCAAGCGTAACATGTGATGTCGTTGCATCGCGTTCACAAAAATCACGCATGAAGAACTCCTTTATTGCCACTTTACGGCCAAGCGAAGTCTGTTCTCCAAGATATGTTATTCCGAATCCTCCTTGTCCAATGACATCAAGAATCCGATATCGGCCTCCGGAAAGTTGGCATCCTTGTTTCAGGTTCATCCGATAACTAAATTAAAGTTTGTTACTCACTGAGTATGCGCAGAGCCTCAGCTGCATCTTCATTGCCTCCGTATTTTGCTGCGCGGAGGTGCTTGATTGCCTTTGAACGGCTTTTCTCTATACCCTGTCCATTATTATAGCATACTCCAAGATAGTAGTGCGAGTCGGCATATTCCTGTTCTGCGGCAAGAGTAAACCATTTCACTGCATCCTCGAAATTCTGATCAACGCCTAACCCTTCATAACTGCACACTCCAAGATTGTGCTGAGCACGCATATTGCCCTCCTTTGCCGAGAGCAGGAACCAACGCATTGCCACATCGATATTCCGGTTGACGCCAGCACCTGTCAGATAGCAATAGCCAAGGTCGCAAAGTGCATCGGAGTGCTCCTGGCCTGCAGCCGATGCAAAATATGTCACAGCCTTTTCAAGGTCCTTCTCTACAAATTCTCCGTCATAATAGCATTTGCCTAACCTGTACTGGGCATCGGCATATCCTTGCCCGGCTGATTTTTCAAGCCACTTTATAGCCTCTGCACTATCTTTTTCCTCGAAGCAGTACATCGCTACATCATACTGCGCAATATCAAGTCCAAGTTCTGCCGCCTCCTTATAAAGTTTTATCGCCTTGCCGGCATCATAATCTATGCCGACACCCCAATCGTAGCAATATGCAAGATTGTAAATGCACTCTGCATGACCGAGTTCTGCACCTTTCTTGTACCAAACAGCAGCCTTGTACTCATCCTTCTCTACACCATGCCCATTCTCATAACAGACACCAAGACGGCACATGGCCTCGGCATTGTCCTGCTCAGCGGCTCTCTTGAGCCACTCTGCCGCCAAAGCAAAATCCGGTTCACCCATAACTCCATTATAGTGTATGATACCCAAAGAGAGTTGCGCGTCGGCATGCCCTTCTCCTGCCGCCATTGTATACCATTTCTCGGCCTCGTCAAAAGAGAGTTCTACTCCGAGCCCATTTTCATAACAATAACCGACACTGAACTGAGCCTCGACATGTTTCTGTTCTGCGGCTTTCATGAACCATGCAAAAGCCTCGGCATAGTTCAGCTCCACACCGGTACCATTGAACAGGGAGAGAGCATAGTCATACTGCGCCTCGGCATGACCGCCTTCGGCAGCCTGGGACCAAAACCCTACTGCACCGGAATCATCACCGGCATTACATGCCTCAACTCCATTGTTGTACAGGACATCAAGGGTATCGGTTGAGTCTGTCACCATCGTATCGGTCTCTGAATTGAACGGATATGTAGCCGGAGACATCGCACAAAAAAGGACGGAAAGAATTACAATACACCTCATAACAGTAACGATTTTGGTTTACGCAAGCAAAATTATCAAGGAAAAGCCCTATCGAAAAAGGAAAAGCCCTATAAGGGAATAGGCAAAAGTCTAATTCTGCAATATCACATCATTTTGACTTGAGTTCATCCAACTTTGCGGCAGCCTCGGGGTGTCCTGATTCAATAGCCTTCTGCATATGTTCCTTTGCCAGGTCGATTTTATCGGTTTTGGTATATATAAGGCCCAGCAGATAATGTGCATCGGGTGAGTCCGGCACAATTTCCAAAGCACTCTCAAGAACCTCTATGCCATCATCGAAGATCCCCAATCCATAACACAATATACCCTTTTCGATATACAATGCATCGTTCATGGGTTCTATCGATATAGCTTTCTCAAGGTCGTTCAATGCCTGCTGGTACATTTTAGCCTTGACCTCGGCCTGAGACCGCAGATAATAGAAATTAGCATTGAAGACACTGCCCATTATCTCCTCATACTTATAATAGTCGAATACTGCCTCGCGATAACGCCCTGCAGAATATTTCAACAGCGCACGGGTCAGTATATAAGGCGATGCGGCAACCTGTTCATTCTCTCCGAGCAGATTGATTGCACTGTCCATAAGCTCCACAGCCTTGTCATACTCCTTCAATGCGCCTTTACACTGTGAAGCCCTCGCAAAGATATCGGCACTGCGAAGTTCTGTAGACGACACCCGGATATAACACTCATACGCATCGGCATGACGACCGGCATCAAGAAGCAGGTCGGCCTTGTATGCAACATACATAGGATCGTTATCAATGGCTATTGCCTTGTCGAGTTGTTCAAGGATTGCATCTACATTTATCAGGGAATCACCGGCAAGCATAAGGGTGTTAAGGACCTTTGCCTTGCCGAAATATACCTCAGAAGGTTTCACTGCCAGCGAAAGAGCCTTTTCCCATGACTTTTCGGCCATAGCCATATCGCTGCAATACACAGCCTTGTGCTCCGCATCGCACATATACCCCTCGTGACTCTCAGGGAACAATGCAATATAATCATTGATTGCATTCCTGTATGATATGCTGTCACCTATTATTGTCTGCATATACATACATGAGAGTGCATTCTCTTTGTCATCGGGCAGCAGCGTACGTATACCCATATTGTAATGGATACCCTTGCCGTATGTCACGGAAGTTGTAACGAGTTTGTCGGTAACCGTTGCGCCCACAGCATAACAGCACGAGTCGCCGGTGGCAGCCGGCTGTACAACTGCGACGAGTTCACCCTCTATGTTTACTACAGGAAGCGACACGAAACGATCCTGAACGGGAATATCAAGTGTATAATAAGCATGCGAATAGAGCGAGTCAATTTTCATTATCTTAGCAGCCTCTACCGCCCCACTGTTCTTTTTTCCGTAGGAGATGATATAAAGTTGATCTCCTTCTACCGTATTAGAGCGCGACACAGGAAAATAGGCAATCTTCTTGTCGTGCGCTACACGAACCTTTGCACAATCGTAGAGATTGTCAAGACCAACAATACCTATTACCGTACGTGTCTTGCCTTTTGTATCGACAACAACGGCGCTGTCTGCACCGCATAACAAAGAGTAAGAGACGAGCACGTCACCTTTATCACCGACAAACATCGCTGTGCCATTGCCTGCTACCGTTCCATCCTTGAATGTGATGATACTCGCGACCGACTGACGTGCCTTACCAACCTTCTTGGGCAACTTCTGAGCCGCACAGAAAGTAACAGAAAGCAACAGCGCAATAACTATAACAAAACCTTTTCTCATAATCAATCCTGAAGATGACGCTGACGTACAGCCTCGTAAAGAATCACACCTGTAGCCACAGAAACGTTCAACGACTCAATATTACCATACTGGGGTATTGACACCCAATCATCACAGAGAGCAAGGTGCTCGCGTGGGATTCCAGTATCCTCGGCACCCATTACAATGCATACAGGCTCGGTAAAGTTAGCCTGAGTATAGTTCATAGTGCCCTTCTCGGTTGCGCAGACTATACGTATACCCGAAGCCTTGAGATACTTGAGAGTCTCTGTTATGTTCTTCTCACGGCAGACTGGGAGCGTATGTAACGCACCGGCAGATGTCTTTACCGCATCGGCATTCACCGTTACACTGTTATGCGACGGCAAGATAATCGCATCCACACCGGCGCAGTCACAGGTACGGGCAATGGAGCCGAAATTACGTACATCGGTGATGCCGTCAAGCAGCACAAGCAGAGGACTCTTGCCCTCCTCGTAGAGCGTGGGAACAAGGGTGTCTGTACTTGCATACTCCACCGCAGACATATAAGCAATCACACCCTGATGATTCTTGCGTGTGATACGGTTCAGTTTCTCTACCGGGACACGTACAACCGGGATTGTACTCCCTCTTAACGCACCGAACAGTTCACGTGAGAGTTCGCTCTGGATATCACGTTTCACAAGAATCTTGTCAATCTCCTTACCGGCTTCAAGAGCCTCAAGAACGGCGCGTACGCCGAATATCATTTCATTGTTTACCATAATTATCACTCTTTTGACAGCAACTGCCGTGCGTTGTCAAGAGCAGCTTCGGTAAGCACCTCACCACTCATCATCTGCGCAATCTCATGCACACGCTCCTGCTGTCCAAGTTCAACAATATTTGTAACAGTTCCCTTGTCGGTCTCCTCTTTGTAGACCTTATAATGGTTTCTTCCCAAGGCTGCCACCTGTGGAAGATGTGTTATGCTGAGTACCTGGCAGAAATCACCTGCCATCTGTTGCATAGTACGTCCCATGCGTTCTGCAAGAATACCAGAGACACCCGTATCAACCTCGTCGAATATGAGTGTGGGTTGCTTTGTACTCGAAGCCACAAGGGATTTCAAGGCAAGCATCACACGTGCCATCTCACCGCCTGATGCCACATCACAAAGGGGTTGGGGAGCACTGCTGCTGTTTGCAGAGAAGAGGAACACCACATTGTCGCAACCGACAGGTGTAAAACCCTCTACAGGCTTGAATTCAACCTCGAAGCGTATCATCGGCATGCCAAGGTTAACCAGTATCGCCACAATCTTTTCCTGAAGGTCTGCGGCACTCTTCTTGCGAACAGATGTCAGCACTGCTGACTTATCTGTCAACTGCTTTACAATTTCGGAAAGGCGCTTCTCAAGTTCCAGAATATCATCATCGCCATTGACTATGGCATCAAGCTTGCCACGATACTCATCGGCCAGGGCAATCAAAGCATCCACATCCTCTACCCTATGTTTCTTCACAAGGGAATATATCTGTGCCACACGATTCTCCACGAACTCAAGACGCGATGGGGCAAACTGCACCCTGTCGGCACGCTGTGACATATCCTCACAGCAATCCTTCAGCTCAATGTAATTGCTCTCCAGCCTATCTGCGAAATCCTGTGCTGCCGGGTAATGCACCGCTATACGCGACAAGGCATTGGAAGCCTCGCGCAAGGCATTGAGCATACTACGCTCATCGCTGTCAATGGCAGCACACGCACCATAAAGCGCAGCCTGTATATCCTCGGCATGAGAGAGTTCCTGCAACTCCTGCTCAAGTTCCTCAAGTTCTCCGCTCTTCAAGGCAGCGGCGTCGAGTTCATCAAGCTGAAAACGGAGCCAATCCTCATCACGACGGCTTGCCTCAAGCGCTTCCTTCCTGACCGCAAGATCTCTTTTCAACGAAAGATACTGATCATAAACTCCCTTATATCCGGAGAGTAGTTCCTTGTCGCCTGCCAACGTATCAAGCACGCCCAACTGGTAGTTCCTGTCACCGAGAAGCAGGTTCTGATGCTGTGAATGTATATCGATGAGTCTTGCGCCCAACTCCTTGAGCAACGAAACATTAACGGGTGTATCGTTCACGAATGCCCTGCTGCGTCCGCTGGATGCAAGTTCGCGACGGACAATACACTCCCGGTCATAGTCAAGATCATTCTCCTCAAAGAATGCTTCAAGCCCGAAACCTGCAATGTCAAAGATTCCCTCAATGACACAGCGGTCGGCACCTTCACGTATGGATTTAACGTCGGAACGCTGCCCAAGAAGCATTGCCACAGCACCGAGAAAGACAGATTTTCCATGTCCTGTCTCACCTGTAATGACAGAGAATCCCGAAGAGAATGATATCTCGACCTTCTCTATCAGAGCAAAGTTCCGTATTGTAATGTGCTTAAGCATTTTCTCAATTATCGTTCTTAGTAATCTTGTCCAGTTCTGTCGATAGCGAAGGATTTATCTCGGACAACACCTTTACAACCTCCTTCTTCTCCTCCGGGGTACATTTTGAATAGAGATTCACAATTTCGTCAATCTTGTACTCAGTGAAGAGTTTTGTGAAATATGCCATCGGACGGTCCTCGTATGCTTTCTTTATCAGCGGCAGACACTCCGTTATAGCCTTACGGCCTCCATCGGCATTCTTGAACATGGTATCGAGCCCAAGGCGGTGATACTTGTACATGAGTTTGCGCATCGGCTCCATAGCACCGTTCATATAGTCATCGATGATGGAATAGCGGTTATTGTTGCTGCTGCCTGCTCTCCAGCCTGCATCACCAAGATTCTGTGCATTGTTCGCGATATTCAGTGCCTTGTTCAGGAACTCGCTTCCGCCAAGCTCACCCATGGAATCAAGGTCCATGCCAATGATAGTATAAACATAGAATGCGATTACAGCAGTGAGATTGTTGTCGAGATTATCCTCAACGAACTCCAGACGGTCATAGGGCTGATACTTGAACTTTATGCTCGTATCCTCGTACTTGAAAAGCATTGAGTTGTATGATGAACCGTACACCGGACGTGTAGCCTGCACCATCAATGAACAGTCGAAAGATCCGTCATTGGAATAAGAGTTCACCACGAAGTTGAAACTGCACACGATACGTTCATTCTCCTCATATGTGTTCGTTGTCCATTTGCGGCTGTTGATGAACTCGTTCAAGGCATCCTGCAGCATAGTGAACACCTCGGTGTTCGAGCCCTGCACCTTTGATGCATTCAGGTTTACTGTCGCGTTCAACTCCTCGCCCTCGGCACTTGCCGTAGACGGAAGAACAAGCAACAACAGCGCAACAAGCAGCTTTGAAAGATGGGCCACAATATCCTTTGCAACACTCTTCTTGCTCTTGAGCGGATAGACAGTCTTATCCTTGCGGTCAATGACGGTAACCTTATTGGTATCGCATGCAAAGCCTGCACCTTTGTCCTCAAGCGAATTGAGCACAATGAAATCGAGGTTCTTCTTTTCAAGTTTCTTGCGTGCGTTCTCCTCCCCGTCATTCGTCTCCAGCGCAAAACCTGCCATTACCTGACCTTCGCCTTTCATCCTGCCAAGGGTATATGCAATATCCGGGTTTGCCTCAAGTTCAAGTGTCATCCCCTCGCCTGTATGCTTTATCTTCCGGCCTGCCTGCACCTTGGGACGGTAATCGGCAACTGCTGCGCAAAGTACCGCTGCATCACAAGAGGGGAACTGCGCAATGGCTGCATCGCACATTTCGCGTGCCGACTCCACATCGATACGCTCAACGGCCGGATGCGGCAGCGGCAATGAAACAGGCCCTGCAATCAAGGTGACCTTTGCTCCCCTACGTGCACACTCCTCGGCAATGGCAAAACCCATTTTGCCCGAAGAGTAGTTCCCGATGAAGCGCACAGGGTCCAGCTTCTCATATGTCGGTCCGGCAGTGATGAGCACCCTCTTGCCGCTCAGTTCACTGCCTGTGAAAAAAAAATCCTTCAATGCTTTTACGATGTTCTCAGGCTCTTCCATGCGCCCTTTACCGTTCAGATGGCTCGCAAGTTCGCCGCTCGCTGCCTCTATGATATGGTTGCCATACTCCTTGAGAACCTCGATGTTATGCTGTGTCGCAGGGTGTGCATACATGTCAAGGTCCATTGCAGGAGCAATGAAAACTGGCGCTTTCATCGACATGTAGGTTGTAACGAGCAGATTGTCGGCAATACCTGAAGCCATCTTACCGAGTGTGGATGCAGTTGCCGGAGCAACAATCATCGCATCGGCCCAAAGACCCAACTCCACATGACTGTGCCATGCACCGCTCGCATCATTGAAGAACTCGCTGAGTACAGGCTTGCCCGAAAGGGTTGAGAGCGTGAGGGGAGTAATGAACTCCTTTGCTGCAGGGGTCATCACCACCTGCACCTCTGCACCCTCCTTCACCAAAAGGCGCACAAGCATCGCTGCTTTATATGCAGCGATGCTTCCTGTTACACCCAATACTATCTTTTTTCCTTTTAGCATCTATGCTGTATTTAGAAGCTGTTTGAATTTCCAAAAATATTGTTCTTATTGAAGCATCATCTCTTGATGCCACGCAACTTTATTCTTGTAAGCACCTGCTTTGTATTCAGAGGGAACTCACCGTTCATCATCCAGCCATAGTAACCGGGATCACGGTCGAGAACCGCATCTACAGGCATACCTTTGTACTTGCCGAAATTGAAAACCTCACGTCCGTTCTCGTCATACACGAAACGTCCGGCAAAATCTACATTCTTGGTGAATGATGACTCCTTTGCAAGCTCCTCCATGTCATTGGCAAGGTCGTCGTAATGGTCGAGCTGCGCCTTCAGCACATTGTATGTCGCACGTGTATCGGCAAGCGCACTGTGGGCATTGTCGAACTCCGTTCCGCAATAGAACTTGTGCGCAGCGGCAAGGGTACGTGGCTCACGCTTGTGGTAGAGCACCTGCACGTCAATGGCATTGTGACGTGAAAGGTCAATATCGACCTGGGCACGCAGAAACTCCTCGGCAAGCAACGGGAGATCGAAGCGGTTGGAGTTGAAACCGGCGATATCGCACCCCTCGAACTCATTCGCAATCTCACGCGCCACATCCTTGAAAAGCGGAGCATCCTTCACATCCTCGTCATATATGCCGTGTACAGCCGAAGCGCCCTCGGGAATATGCATTCCCGGGTTAATACGCTTGGTGTACTCGGTCTCACGACCATCGGGATAGACCTTGATGAAACAGATTTCCACAATACGGTCCTTTGTGATGTCCGTACCGGTAGTCTCAAGGTCGAAGAATATTATCGGTTTTTTCAGATTCAGTTCCATTCAGGCGGCAATTATTCTGTAAGCATCATAGGCATCAACAACATGAGTAGCTCCTGCTGGTCTACCTGCTCGGCAGGAACAATCACGCCTGCACGTGAAGGATCGGCAAGCTCTATTACCACATCCTGTCCCGGAGTGTTGTTGAGGATATCGATGAGGAACGAAGCACGGAAACCGATATTCATTGATGCGCCCTCGTAACTGCATGCAATGCTCTCCTCGGCCGACGTAGAGAAATCGACATCCTGAGCCGAAATCACAATCTTGTTCTCCTCGATGTGGAGCTTGATAAGACTCGCCTGTGATGAGAAGATTGCCACACGGCGCAATGTACTGATGAGAGCCACACGGTCAACGGTAAGCTTGTGAGGGTTGTTCTGTGGAATTACAGAGTTGTAGTTGGGATAACGACCCTCGAAAAGGCGTGAAACCAGTTTGTACTCACCCATGTCGAATGTAGCGAAACGTCCGTCGAACTCAACTGCAACCTCCTCCTGCTCATCCTTGCCCAAAAGGTTCTTGAGAAGTGTAGCAGGCTTCTTGGGGAGGATGAATGCCGATTTTTCGGCACCTGTAACCGAGTAGTCACGGCAACGTACAAGCTTATGGCCGTCCGAAGCGACTATAGTGAAGTTCTCGGGAGTGAAATCGAAATAGACGCCACACATGATAGGACGTACCTCATCATCCGCTGTAGCGAAGAGAGAGCATGCGATACCGCTTGAGATAACCTTTGTAGGGATGTTTATTGCAACAGCACCCTCACCGAGCACTGCAGCCGAGGGATACTCGTCGGCATTCTGACCTACCATGCTGTACTTACCGTTCTGATAATAGATTGTCATTTCATAGGTATCCTTCTTCACCTCGAAGCGCAAAGGCTGCTCAGAAATCTCTTTCAATGAGTCGATGAGGATTTTTGACGAGATTGCAAAGCTGAAATCCTCGGAGCAGTCAACAACCTCGATTGATGTGCTGAGGGTGTTGTCGGGGTCGGAAGCTGTGAGGTTCAAGGTGTTGCCCTTGAGCTCAAAAAGGATACAATCCAGAACATTGATTGTGTTCTTGGAATTGATTACACGGCTGATTGTCTGCAAACGAGACGACAGCAAGGAACTTGATACTGTAAAGTTCATAATATTTATATTTAGTTGATTAATCAAACATTTTGCGCACGCGCGCGTATTAGTCACAAAGATAAGACTAAATATATGAAAAGTGAATAAAAAAACCCATAAAAAATTGTATTTCGGCAATAAATGAACTATTTTCGCCGGGTATTTTGAAAGAATTATGGAAATCACAGGTAAAATCATCGCAGTGCTGCCCGAGAGAGGCGGCATATCAAAGACAGGTAACGAGTGGAAAATGCAGGAATACGTGCTTGAGACAACAGGCGAGCAGTACCCCAAGAAGGTATGTTTCAACGTGTTCGGTGCAGACAAGATAGCACAGTTCAATATACAGGCAGGCGAGGAGATGGTTGTCTCTTTCGACATCAACGCCCGTGAGTACAACGGCCGCTGGTACAACGATATCCGCGCATGGAAGGTAGAGAGAGGCACTGTCGGCGCACCGGTTGCAGCCATGGGTGGCACTCCGGTCATCAACGCTCCTAAAGTTGAGGTACCCGACTTCAGCAAGGACTCAAACGACCCCGACGAACTGCCGTTCTAAGAAAGCCAATCATTTTGCGAAACCAACGGTTCTTATCCAGATTGGATTCGACCAGGTTTTCCAAGCAACAAACAGAGAGAGGCCGGGTCAAAAGTAATTTTGGCTCGGTCTCTGTTTTTCGGTGATTTTCCCGTTTTTACCTGCAAATTCGGAAAAATATCATTTTTGTAGGCCTAAATTCCTTATGCAGCCCGACAAGATTCCAAATATGCTCCAAT
>JAFQEZ010000075.1 GCA_017398805.1 Bacteroidaceae bacterium
ACAAATGCTTTTGCTGAAAGTTTTAATGCTAAAATCAAAGCATTCAGAGCACAGCTTAGAGGTGTTACTGACTTAAAGTTCTTCTTTTATAGATTGACTAAACTTTTTGCATAGCCCCCCCCAGACTTTGCAGGTGAGCCCTTCTCGTGCCATTTTGCTTTTTTACGAATTATTCTCTTTTTGTTAATAAAATTGCATTATTTAATTAAAAAATGGGTTTTCGTTTTGATTTTTGTCTATTTCGTGGTAATTTTGCTTAAATTATCCCTTGCTGTATGATATGGCTTGGAGGTTCTTTTTGAATTGTAAAATAATTTCAAAAGATATTGAAATATAACTAAATATAAGATGAAAACTAAAGGAATTTTGTTATGTCTGTTGTTCCTTGTGCTTGGGACAACTACAGCACTTGCCGACAAGTACTATCGTGCAAGGTACTCTGCCGGTACCAAGTACCGTGTCGATGCTATCGAACAGGGTAAAGAGTACATGATTTTCAACACCGCTCACAACCCTACGAACCATGAGGACCGCACCGGTTTTCTCTACAGTGACGGTTACAAGCTCCAGTTGCGCAAGTACCGCGACCAGGATGTGCACATCTACAACGAGTGCTTTATCTTTACACCTGAGAGTGTCGAAGAAAAAACGGTTGAGCTTACCGATAACACAGATAGTAAAAACCCCAACCAGAAGAAGACATTCACCTATTATAAGGTGCTCTTGAAAACAAAGAACAACTCTACTTATGTCGATGTTTGGGGAAATACATCCGAGTCGGATAAAGCGAGTGCAAAGTACCTATACATCTATCCTTTCGATGCTGCAAGGTACGGCGATTCCTATAATAGGAACGAGAGCGACTGGAGCAAGGTCCTGACAGAGAATAACACAATCAAGCAGGCGACAGTGTATTCCGAGAGTGCCGACTATGCAAAGGTCTATCCCCATGATGTAACATCGGCAAACAAAGTCTTTATAATCAGTGATAAAGATATAGCCGATGGCATGACTGACGCGAAATATTGGAACGGTAACAAGGAGACTTTTGAATATTATGGCGAGGGTCACCCATTTGCATTCTACCAGGTAGAAGAGGTTACGTGGGATAATGAGCTGAATGTCCAGGACCTTCACATCTACAGCCGCTGCGACCTCTACTCGGCTCAGAAAATCTACGGCTATGTGCAGGACGCAAGCAAGATAAAGTCTTTCCCTACTACTGATGCCGCAAATCATCCTAATGGCTACACCGGCGAGGGTGGCTTCAACAACCTCATCGACGGTAACCAGTATACCTATAACATTACCGATTGGCGCAGTAATGACTCGAACACTCCGCACTATTACCAGATAGATTTGGGCAAGAGTATCGATGAACTCCGCCTTTATATGAAGAAGCGCCCCAACGGCGACCACGCTCCTTTGGAAGTGGAAGTTTGGGTGTCGACAACCGAGGACGGCACTTATACAAAGGCCGGTGAGGCAACTACAAAATTGTCGGATTCCTATGAGTCCATAACCGATGCTATCTCATTGGGCGGTATTTACCGGTATATCCGTATCTATGCTCCTGAAAGGTCTAAGAGCGAGCAGTGCATTGCCTTGTCCGAACTTTATGTACTGCCAAACATAAAGCTGATAGAGGATGCCAAGGATTATCTTGATTCTTCATTGCCGGTAAGCGCAACTGCTGCCGACTATCAGAAACTTATTAGCCGCTACAATGCTGAGGCTCCCGATGTAAGGCTTCTCTCGGGTGTGCCCCTTCCCGGTAACAAATACCGCATATATGCCGATACATATTCCGGCAGCGCTTATGTAAGCCGTGAACTCTACACCGATGGAACCACTTTGACAACCGGCGGCACTTATCTTGACCTTACCGACGAGGCTGTAAAGGACAAGTACGAGTGGATTTGCGAGCCCACCCCCGACGGCAAACTCGTGTTCCGTAGTGTGGCCGACGAGAACAAATATCTTTCAAATGCAGGTGTAACAACTGATATCGAGGAGGCTAAATGGACAATAAGCACAAACGAGACACATCATCATGGTGTGCCGTTGAAGAACAGGCACGGGCAGTACTTGACTATAAATAACACGGACTACACCTGGATGGGTGATGTTAAATCGCCTCAGGACCAGACTGCTGCTTTCTCGTATACCGATGGCAAGGGTACTGATGACACCGCCGATGATGAGACAGTTACACTTGCCGGTGGTGTATGTACCGACTTTGTGTTCCTTCCCGTTGATGTAGACGCTGATGAGATAAGGGTAACAATCAATGCCAACGACCTTGTAAAGCGCAACAGCACGCTCACATTCGATGGTGCTACCTACACAATGCCATTCTCACGCATCCTCACCGTGGGCGGCACAATGCCCAAATTGACATTGCACTGTACCGATAACAGCCTGCATACATTTGCAGAAGCTACTGTAAACGGAACTGTTGACAACAACGTTGTTACCCCCAATGAGAATGTACTTGAGTTCAACTTCACAAAAGCTGCTCATGACAACGCATATGTAGAGGTCCTGCTCGACATCGAGGCACCGTTCGAGCATTCCGACGCAACTACAAAGATACTCTACCGCATGAAGAATATGATGCCCGTCAGTGCAGGCCAGAAAGTCGCTCCCCAGCGTGCCGATGTTCCCATCGGTGGCGGTGGCGGCCAGGTATCGACAGCAAGGTACAACTACGCCAAGTTCGATACAAAGAGCACAAACATGCAGCTTATTGACGAGAGCGTGACATCTGCCGAGGCATTCTTCTACTTCACAACCGACGATACACAGGAAGGGGAGTTCAAGAGGTCATTTATCCATAGCGCCGTTACAACAATGAAGTTCGCCACAGTGAATGAGTGGAACGAGGCGGGCCGTGGATACTATGTGCTGCCTAATGCAACATCCGATGAATATGTCGGTTACAACATCTCACAGGTATTGCTCAATGATGTAAACAACCCCAGCAGCCTTAGTGCCGATTTCACATCCTCGACAGTTGTCATGAATCCCGCCGAGAATAATGCTTCGGTATGGATGTTCGAGGAGGTTGATGAGGTTACTGCAAAGACTGAATTGAAAAACTATATTAAGCTTAAGATAGAAGAAATCATAGATGTCCTTACTGATGCAAGTGGTGTGATGGGCTATGATAGCTATAAAGTGACAAGATATGAGAATTATGTTGAAGGTATCTATAATGTTACAGTAAGTGATGGTGTTGATCCAACTATTACCCTTCTTGTAGAAAAGGCTCAAGAACTTCACATGATTGAGCATGAGATACATTATTCACTCCGGGCACTTCCCGAGGTTTCCAATGAGGCATTGATGGACAAGGCTGCCGGGTTCGCTAACCCCAAGTGGTACTACGCGAAGAATGTTAAGAGCATTGACCACTATGCAACATACAATGGTGCTGAGGGACTTATGAAACTCCAAAAAAGAAATGACGAGAAGAGTGACATGACACTCAGCAACCTCTTCTACATTGCAGGAGACATCAAGGAGGAACCGGTTGCCGATAACCGCGACATTGTCGACAAGTATTTCGAGGGTCACATCCACAACTTCATGGCAATGAACGATACAACCCTCCTTGGCCTGAACGAGACAATTTTCGAGAATATCACTTTTGCAGGTACGGGTGGTGAATCGGCTGAACATATACACACAAAAGAGAAACTCGATTCTGAATCTTGGGAAATTACAGCAGAGTTCACATCCAACGGCACCAATGCCAACCACTTCGGTACGGCGTTGCTTGTAGCAAATTCAGAGGGTAATCCTAATGGAAACAGTTTCCCTAAAGGTTTTCAGATTTACCTTACATCAGAAGGATTTGTTATTCTCAAGGCTGCAGACATCAGTTCCGACCAGTATGCATTCAAGCACACACAGGGTGCAAACTCCTATATCAAGGTTGTGATAACCTGCAACCAGAAGCGTCTGCAGGTTACTGTTACCAACTCGCTTGGTCAGGAACTCTCAATCGATGATACAGAGCACCGTTACAATAATTCAAAGAATTACAACGATTATATCTATTGCCCGGAAATTGAGCCTATTACCTGCCTGGCAAGTTTCTTCCCCGGCGCAGGTGTCACGCTCAAGAGCCTCAAGGGCGAGAATGTGCTGGCCATGAAATGGGACAAGCACGACCAGAATAATCTCAACAAGGACAAGTGGTTTATTCTGCCTTCGTCAAATACCCAGTACCCGGGTCTTGCCGTAGTTATGGACGGTCCGGACGACAGGAACATGGGCTGGACAAACGTTGATGCCGAGAACAAGGAAATCTTCACAAACCTCGGAAGCAACGACAACAGCACATGGCAGTTTGAGCGCGTACAGGATTTCGACGTTCACCTCAATGAACTTATTGCAATGTATAACCTTGACGATGTTGTAATATATAATAAGGAACTTGTTGAACTCTTTAATATAATTGAAAAGGGCAAGACAATCATTTATGATGATTATTATAATGGTACAACTGAGGAAGAGGCGGCATTCAACGAGGTTTATTTTGCTCTCAAGAACTACAAGGGACCTAATCCCGAGGAACTCAAGGCTCCGAAGCCTGGCAAGTTCTACACAATACATCACGTGCCATATCTCATGACCAACGACATGGCGGTAAATGAATTTAATGTAGTTAAGGTTGGCAATGATATAAATAACGGTAATGAGTATGACAGCCGTGGTGTATGGTACTTTGAGGGTACGGAGCAGGCCGATGGCTTCCTTGCGCTTGACGGCAGCCTCAGGCTCAAGAACTTGCATACACAGAGTAGCCCGTATGCGGCAGGGTTCACAGAAGATTCATTGACACTGAGCGACAAGGCGAGCACTGCTGTCACAATTGAAAAGATACGTGCAGCCGAAGTACGCCTGAATGTCAATGGCGGTAACCTTACAACAGCCAACTATTGGGCAAATTCTGTTCAGATGACAGACTACATTGTATATAATACAGAAGCTCTTCCCGAGCGATCTTATGCAGGACTGGACTTCTACCATAAGGATGGTGCTGCGTCAACTGTCGAGGCTATCGCTACCAACTACAGCAATGTGGAGATTCCCGGTGTAACTATACAGGGCTTTATTGATGGAGAGGCGATTGAAACATATCTTAATTCCGGCGACATCAAAGATGGCGATATACTTTGTCCTAATGTAAACGGAAACAGAGAAACAGCACCCGAAATTGAGTTCCTGATTACATACACAGGCCTTACAAAGGATTGCATGTATAGCAATATGGCACTTGACCTTCATGCATTGAACAGCAGTGGTAAATATCAGTCGCCAACTGATGGCAAGTCTCGTCGCTGGAATGTTACTGTATTGGTCAAGAATGAGACGGATGATGGATACAAGGAGGCTGGTAAACTGGTGGACATTGATATTGCAAAGAACATAACAGGCGCTCACAAAGTATGGAATATTCCTATTGAAGCAAAGAGTGACCTTAACGGTTGCCTGACATTGAAAATTCAGGTAACCAGAGGTACTGCCAACGCGGGTTGTTACTTCGGCCTTTCCGGTGTTGCAATATCAGGCAACAACAACCGCCACGATACATGGTACATCGAGGAGGTTGCCGACCCCACAAAGATTTACCACGAGACAAGCACGGCAGCACATGGCCATGCGACATTGATGCTCGGATTCAATTCAAAGATTCCAACAGGGGTTGATGCTTTCTACGCAAAGACTCATGGAGATATCAGGAACGACCGTTATATCTCAATGACATCTATCGGTGAACCGGGAGAAGACAACCGCATTTTGCCTGCAAACACAGCTGTGATGATATGTAACCACAACTCCGAGGCAGTTGTCAAGACACATAAGTTCTATTACAGTGCTGCAGATGTTGCACCAATTGCCGAAAAGAACGATAACTATGTACATGGTGTGCTTTGGAATACAATTGTAGATTGCTCATCTTTTGATGAAACCGACTTTAATGGCGATGGAGTGGCAGATGGCGATGTCAACATCTATATGTTGCTCGACAACAAACCGGCAGCAAAGCTCTATTGGATTTATGAAGAGCGTAGCGAGGATGGCACAATTAAACCGGAAAATGCTAATACTGATAAAGGTGGATACATTCTCTGTAAAGCAAACAGATGCTTTATGGTATTGCCTAAGATTGTGGCTGCCAACGTGTCTTCTTTCTCATTGCGTTTAGGTGGCGGCGAAACAACAGCCATTGAGAATGTCGATGATGCTCCAAGAGTTGAAATTATAGAAACAATCTATGACCTTCAGGGAAGGAAACTCGAAGAGATAACCCAACCGGGTATATATATTATTAATGGTAAGAAGGTTTTTATCAAATAAATTGAATGAAGATGAAGAAGATATATATTAGTCCAGAAATTGAGGTGTTGGAAATCTCTTTAGGGGCGATTATGTTAACCAAATCTCCCACAACTGCTCCTGGCGATGAAGATGATGAAGGTCGAGGCAATGATGTAAATGGTACAGCTTCGGAGTTCCGCAGCGACTGGGATAACATTTGGGGAAATATGTAAGAAAGAGAACAGAGTACAGAGAACAGAGAACAGAGAACAGAGTACGGAGATTCTTCCTCCTTTCAGCCCTTAACGACACGTCTGATCGAAGCCAGGAATCTCAAGAATCCTGATACTCATTTGTCATTTTTCGTGCAAGGCCCTCAACAATACGTATGAGCGAAGCGAACCAACGGTCGACGCCCAAGGCGTCAGCCGAAGGAGCTAAAGTCAAGAATCTCAATATTTCTCAAGTACATAGAGATAAATAAAAACCAATAATATGAAAAAGAATTTCTTATTAACATTAGTGCTTGGCCTGTTGTGTACTGCAGCATCCTGGGCACAGTTTGCTCCTGATGCAAACAAGGTGTATGCCTTGAAGGAGACAACAACCGGATTGTACCTTGATATCCAGACCAAGGGTTTTACTGACCCTAATGCTGACGGCACAACAAACAACATCAGCCTCAATGCAAAACCCTGTATCATTTACTTTGAAACCGGTTCGGAGACAGGTAAATGGAAAATCAAGAACGCTAAAGGTGAGTATGTTTGTAAACTTGGTACTTGGAATGCAACCATAGACAATGGTGATGTACACGAGTGGACAATCGACGGTGATATTACAGCATTCACTATTGCCGCCAGCGATGGAAAATATATAAATGCCAATGCTGGTCAAACTGCAGCCGGTAACCCTCTTTATTGTGACAAGGGTACAGGTATGAAGTTCTCGCTTGTCGAGTACAGTACACTGCAACAGGCAGCATATACTTTGAAGAGCCCGACTGGCACATACCTCAACTGGACAACTTCGGGAGATACCCCAGCGTCCTTCCAGGCAACTCCAACAGAATTCTATGTTATACCTTCGGGCGATACCTATTTCTTCCAGAAAAAAGATAATGCCAACGAATATATTGGTTGCGCGTCAAACGGGTGGAGTGTTTCAACAGACTTTGCTGTATGGACTATCCTTGCCGATAGCGATTTCGATGGGTTTGTTCAAATAGCGCGCGCCAGTGATGCTACAAAGTATTTAGGTAGTGACCAAAATACAACCGTAGGAACAGGTGTTTATACAAATGTGTCAAGTGGGTGTTATCCTTGGTGTTTCGAAGGTACATTCAGCAACTACGCGACTGCGGGTACAGAAAACGGTGGTAAATACCATTTTACTTCGGGCTGGATTTACACTGCAGGCCCATGCAACAAAATACGTTTCACACTCACTGAGTCGGGTGCATTCTTCCAGAATGGCGCAAAACGTTTGAGTTTCGACTCGTTTGTGCTTTATGATGCTGACGGCAACGCTGTAGAACTCACTAGCAGCAATGTCACCGGTAACAATATTGCCGATTTTACAAATATGCTCGACGGCACCGATGGTACATATACCAACGCGGCATGGGATTCGTCTTCGGCAACCGATGACTGGTTCGAGATTACTATTGATAAGAATGTTGACCTTGGCGGTGCATTCAAGTTCTCGTTCGTTACCGAGAATACCACAATGAATGCAAAGGCTTTTGAGATAAAGATGTCATACGAAAAGCCTGCCGACTATATATTCGGGGTGAATGCTCCTGACGGCGAGGATTATTCGGTTACATATAACGGCGAAGCCATTGCTGCCGGTGACCCGATAGGCATTGTCTCGTTCGACGAAGACCTTCTGGTTGCTACCGAAATTCCCGGTTACACATGGAGCGTTGTTGTAGATGATGAGAAAGAGACTGTAACCATTGTATATACAGCGGCCCCCGATGAGATTAATCCTTCGGCAGTGGTTTCACTCATCAACCGTGTGGGCGGTGCCGGTACGGCCGACAAGTTCAAGTTTGTGCTTTCACCTTCTTTGAACTCAAAGAACGAGGTATTCGTTATCGGTAGCGAGGATGGCAAAATCCTTATCAAGGGTACAACAATAAGTGCAATAACAACAGGTATCGGCTGGTACTTGCAGAATCATGCACACATTAACATCGCATGGAACTCCCTTAACGAGAAGACTGTTGACGGTGGTGCATATGCCGACCTCTCGAACCTTCCTGTTCCCACCGGTGAGGAGACACGTACAAGCGATGCAATGTACCGTTACTATCTGAACACCTGTGCATTCGGCTACTCAATGACCTCTTGGACATGGAAACGTTGGCAGCAGGAGATTGACTGGATGGCTCTGCATGGTATAAACATGCCTTTGCAGCTTGTTGGTCTTGAGGAGGTTTGGCGTTCGTTCCTTACAATGCAGGACGGTAACGGTAACCGCAAATATGGTTATAGCGATACCGAGGCTAAGGCTTTCGTTGCAGGTCCGGCCTTCATCGCATGGTGGGCTATGAACAACCTCCAAGGTTGGGGCGGTACTGCAGAAGGAACAAAATCGGGCGGAACTTGGGCCGGAGCCGGCGGTGTGCAGGACGATGCATGGTATGCCCGCCAGAAGAAACTCGCAAAGCAGATTGTTGACCGTCAGCGCGAACTTGGCATGCAGCCTGTGTTGCCGGGTTGGAGCGGTATGGTGCCAACCAACTTTGCTTCAAAATCGGGCTATGCAACACGCGGTAACGGGGGTAATTGGGCCGGCGACTTCGTGCGTCCGCTTCTTCTTAATGTAAGCAATGCCAATTATGCCGATATAGCCGCCGACTACTACAAGTGTCTTTACGATGTAATGGGCCACAGTCAGTACTACTCAATGGACCCGTTCCATGAGGGCGGCGGTGCCGGTACAATGGAAGATTACGAGGCTCTTTATGCAGCAATGGAGGCGGCAAACCCTGATTCCAAATGGGTTATCCAGCAGTGGCAGTGGAGCGCTACACAGCGATATTCGCTCACAGCAGTTCCTGCAGGCCGCCTGGTTGTGCTCGACCTCTTCTCCGACGGTTCTCCGGCATTCGACTCATACAGCGGCTATGCTCCACAGGATGCCGTGTTCTGTGCAATTCCTAACTTCGGCGGCCGCTCGGGTCTCATGGGCCGCTTGAATAACCTTGCAAACAACTACTTCCTGTACAAAGGAAAATATCCTTCATCAATAAAGGGTATTGGTGCTGCTCCTGAGGCAATTGAGCAGACGCCTGTAACATATGACCTTATATTCCAGCTTCCATGGATGGGCGAGAAACCCGATGTGGCAGAGTGGGTGAAGAACTATGCGACAGCTCGCTACGGTGCCGACAATGATGTGGCACAGGAGGCATGGGAACTCCTGCGTCAAGGTCCCCTTAACTATGGTGCTGACGGTATCCAGGGTCCTGTAGAGGATGTATGGGCAGCCCGTCCTAACCTCGACGCGAACCATGCAAGTTATTGGGGAAAGACATTGACAAATGCTCAGGGTACATATACAAAGGCCCGCCAGCAGATGCTCATTGACGCTACATACAAGCTGCTTGGCCAGAACGAGTCATTAGGCTTTACAGCCGGCGACGGTTCTGTTTATGAGAGTAACTACTACTATGACCTTGTTGAGTTCGGTGGAGCTGTGCTTGCCGACTATGCATACTATCTGCTCTTGGGTATAAAGGAGGCAAAGAATGCCGGCAACACACCCTTGTACGAGGCACGCCGCGATGCATTCCTGCAACTCATTCTTGATGTAGATAAGTTCAAGGGCACTAACCTCAACTTCCGTTTGGGCAAGTGGACACTGGAGGCGCGTGCAGCAGCAGGTGAGGTAGATGGCGCAACATCGGCAACCCCCGACTGGTACGAGTATAACAATGCACGCACCATAGTCTCAACCTGGTCTTCGCCAAATACAAACCTAAATGACTACTCTTACCGTTCATGGCAGGGATTGATGAAGGATTTGTACTACCCGCGCTGGAAACACTACTTTGACAACAACTGTACAACTGCCGAGTATGGCTACTTCGAGTGGAACTGGGCACACGGCAAGAAACACTCTGTGGGGCAGACTTCAGTAAGCAATGAAGCGCTTGCTGTGGGTGAGCCGGGTCACACTGATACATACACACGCGAACCGGAGGGCAATACCGTTGAGGTTGCCAAAGAGGTTCTCGGCAAGTACATTATCCCTGTTGCAGCCGGCAACAGCACATATTATGCTTACCGTTGCTTGAGCAATGACATGACTACTGTCTGCACCGTAATTGCAGAGGCCGGCGCTACTATTGACCTCAGCAGTTACTTCGGTGAACTTACCGGTGTGTCAATTACCGGTGACTTCATCGACGGCACAGCAACCGATATTAAGAATGTTGTCATCAAGGCCGACGCTACCGACGGCGCACACACAGGTACAATAACACTCGCCGACGGTACAGTGCTCACATTCGCAGTGGCTATCAACCCCGCATATCATGGTGTGTATAAAATAGATTACCAGAACAACGGTGATGTTCCTGTTTTTGTAGGATATTGTACAGAACCTGAGAGTGGTAGTGTTGATGGTTACAAACTTATTGGTGATGGTACATACAAACCCGATGTCGAAGCCGATAAACTGTTTACAATTGCTCCGCAGGGTACCGGTTACTCTCTCATGGCTCAAGGACTGTACATGAAAGCACCGAACCTTAGCGGATGGGATCATATTGCCTTTTCCGAGAATAGCACTGAGGCCGGCGCATATCTTTTTGAGGAGACCGGAACCGATACCGGAATCTTTAAGATACGAAGCACCGGTAGCGGTATCAACTATCTGAACGCTTATAACAATCTTGTATTCGGTAACGATAAATCTGACAAAGAAAACCTCTCCACCTTCACTCTTACCAAGGTAACAGAGTACACAGTGAATGTCCCGGCAGAGGGTTATACAACATTGTACCTTCCCTTCAACGTGGTGTTGCCCGCGGGCGTGACCGCATACACTGTGCTGCCTTCGGGTATATTGAATACCGGCGAGGGCTACGGCTACAAGATGAATGTGGTTGCAACAGCAGGACAGACACTGCTCATGGGCACTCCGGTGATTATAAAGGCTGATGGCGATAAAGACTACACATTCGGCGTAACGGTTGACAACACTGGTGCAAAGACCGTAGCTGTATCTGCTCTGCGCGGTACATATTTTGCACAGGATGTCAACTCAACAGCCAAGGCAAAGAGATACGAGGTGACTGTTGTCGACGGCAAGGTTGTATTCGACCGCATCGATGTTGCCGAGACAACGATTGCTGCCAACAGTTGCTGGCTTGAGACGACCATCGACGCAGAGACCATTGTCGAGTACAATGGCGTGAAGATTGTCGACGGTGGCGTTTACCGCATAGCAGGCCTGCTCTCCGACGGCATTACAATGCGCACGCTTTACACCGATGGCGCAAAGAATGTCATCCGCTGGACAACAGACGCAAAAGACGATGCTTCTACACTGTTCATAGCGCAGAAGACAGCTTTCGGTACCTACAAGTTCGTGAGTGCAAAGGCTGACGGTCTTTGGAACAACGAGGCAATACTTACCGAAGAGGGTACAGACATATACTTTGCCGATGGTACGCAGGATAATACATATACCATATATACAATGGTAAATGGCCGGTATCGCAGTTTCTGTACCAAGGAGGACGGTACAATCAACTACTATACTGCTGCAACATTGAAGAATGTGGTGAACGAGACTTCGACGACCGATTTCATTCTGCAAGTGGCAGATGCCTCTCAGGTAGGCTTTACTGTTGGCTTTGACGCAAACCAGAAATGGGCTACAATGTATCTGCCGTTCGCTGTTACAGTCCCCGAGGGTATTGAGGCATGCATGGCCGACGCTGATACCGATATTGATAATGGAAAATCTGTTATCAACATGGAGAGTGTTGGCGTTGTAGTTCCGGCATATACTCCGGTGGTGCTCTACCGTAGCAATGCGGCACAGGCCCAGGAAGTAAGGTTCGGTTATAATGTTAAGGAAAAGCCTGAGCAGTGGTTCCGGTTTACCTCACTGCGCAGCCAGGACCGCTATATTACTAATGCTGATGATGTCCTTGTGGGCGTGACGACACCGGAAGATGCAAACTCAGAGTGGAAGTTTGTAGACCGCGGTGACGGTACATATGATATCGTAAACCGTGCTGATTATTATATGAATCCTGTTGCCGACTACAACACACAGATTGGCACCACCTCTGAAAGACCTGCTAAGGGCTGGACAATAAGTTACTCAAATACTTCAGGGTATTATATCATCTCATCGGGCGATGTACAATTGAACCAGACAGGTACGGACCAGAGTTTTGCAATATACAACTGGAGCAGTGACTCAAAAGGTAGCGACCGCAGTGATGCAGGTTGCCAGATTAAGATAATTGAAGTTGAACCGGCGAATATCTTTGATGGTTGCCTGTTGACAAGCGCAGTCTCTGCTGCAAACAAGAATTGCTACCTGCTGTTCACATTCGGTGGCGAGGGCGCATTCTATTGGGTCTATTCCGAGTATAATGCAAACCTTGAGTTTGTAAGCCCCGGCAAGAACGATGGCGGTTACATAAAGTGTGAGGCTAACAAGGCATATCTTGCGCTTGACGCTACGGCAAATGTCGCAGCCCGTTACAGTTTCCGCTTCAACGGCGAGACAACCGGCGTTGAGGAGGTGAAAGGTGAAAACGGAAAGGTGAAAACTATCTATGACCTCCAAGGGCGCAAACTCACTGAGATTACCGAACCGGGTATTTATATTATCAACGGCAAAAAGGTTTTGGTAAAGTAAAAACCAAAGCTCGAATTGTAGGGGCACCTCTTGTGGGTGCCCTTTTTTTTGTACCATGTGTGGAGATGTTTCGCATACGCTCAACATGAGAAAACCTTATACAGATGAAAGACCAATGATTTTTTTCTTGTCATTCTGGAGCGTAGCGACGAGAAATCTCTAATCTAATGCCTTCTTCTCTCCTTTTAACTTTATTGAACCTGCTTTCGCTCGCTTTGTGTGTAATTAAACTTCACACACTCGCTTGCTCGCAGCTTTTTTCTATGTCTCAAAAAACTAAGGTTACATTCTGTACCAAAATCTGCTGTTTTTGCAGTTTCGTTGTTTAAACTTGACATTTTGTTGAAATTTTGAGTGCTATTTATATCATTTGCTAAAATGTTGTTAATTTTGCTATAATTTTACCTAATTATAGTGGTGTCTCACAAGGCTTTAACAGATTATAAATGATATAACTATTAAATAAAAACAATGAAAACAACGAGATTCTTAACATTGTTGTCGCTGCTGTTTTTAGTGTCGACAGCATCTTGGGCTCAAGATTACTACAAACCCAAGAGTGATCGTGTGACTGCGTTGGAAACAGGCAAGCAGTATATGATTTTCAACACTGCTATGAATGGAACCGAGGACCGCACCGGTTTCCTTTACAATGCAGGAACCTCTCTCGGCCACAATAAGACAAAGCGTGCCGATGATGATGTCTACAATTCTCAGTTCCTCTTTACGCTCGAGGCTGGGGAAACCGAGGGTACTTATTATATCAAGTCGGTCTCCAGTGACAAGTATGTGAACATTAGCGGCGGAACAGCAAATTCTGCAGGCATTGGGATTTATATTGCCGAGTGGAGCGCTGCAAAAAGCGAGGGAACTATTGCGGCAGACAATTTTGCAGGTGTAGGTTCGTATAACGATGATAAAACTACAACTGCGAATGCCGACATTACAACAGATAATGCAGTGTATATAATTACCACAGCAACCGATAGCGGCAAAGATTGTTGGAATGGAAATGCCAACTCCTTTGCATCATGGGAGAGCGGCCATCCGTATGCGTTCTATGAAGTGGATGTGTATGAAGATGCCGATTTTATGGCAGCCGTGGAACAGTATAATGCTGTTGCAAAGTCGCTTGACATATACACTCTGCAGCAAAAGTACGGTTTGGTGCAGGACGCCTCAAAGTGGGTATGTAACTATCCTTCTGATCCCGTTGACGGTGCCGGATATCCGGGTCTTGTTGACGGCAATGCCGCGACTCACTTCCACACAGGATATTCGGGTCGTAATGCTGCTCCTGATGGGACTAAGTACTATCTTCAGGCCGATTTGGGATATCAGGTAAATGCCTTCAATATTTATATTCAGGGTCGTAGCGGTGGAGGCACAAAACCTGCCGGTTTTGTTATTGAGGGCTCCAATGACCCCGGTGATGATAGCAGTTGGACAACAATATCGTCGTCATGGACTCCAACATGGAGCAACAACGGCTGTCTGTCGACAGCGTTTGCTACAGGTGGCGAGGGATATCGCTATATACGTTTTACACACACATCGGATAGCTACTTTGCACTTGGCGAGTTCTATATATTCCCATCGAACTACGTTGTAGACAGTTACAGGTCATTTCTTGCTGTTACAGTACCCGTCAGCGGTGATGCCGATGCCATTAAAGAATCTCTCTCTGCAATCGACTACCAGAACCTGATGCCTTTTGCAGGTGCGCAGAAACCTGCAAATGGCTACAAGTACTATATATATGCAAATACAAAATATAACGGCAGTTATGTGCCGCGTTACATCTACAATACGGGTGCCGATGATGCAATATCTGTGACAACCGACCTCGTAGAGAATAATGATAACTACATTTGGACTTGCGAAGTGGATGCCGCCGGCAATTATTGTTTCAAGAACAGTGCAGGCAGGTATCTTGCATATAATTCCGGTGATAACAAGAAGTTTGAGCTTGTGGATGCTGCATATGCCTTCACTCTAAAGGATGACGCGAATACAAAATCGGCCGGTGCCTGGTCGCTTTATTCGAATAGTGCCAGCAGATATGTGGTTACAAAAACCGACGGCTCTTCAATAAACCAGTACCTAAACAAAGAGGGTGCAGATGAATCTTGGTGCTCGGATTATATATTCATTGCAGCCGAAGGTGAGCAAAGCACTGCTTTTGCATCCGGTGAGACTTACTACATCTCGGCTTATGCTAAGCAGAGCGATGATTCATACAAGAACTGGTATCTTTATGCGGCTGATGATGGTAGCCTTGCGACAGTTGACAGTAATGCCGGGACTTTGAATTACCGCTGGACAATAACAATAAACAGTGACGGTTCGTACTACATGCGCAACGGTAACGGCAAGTACCTCTCTTATGCAAACAAGAGTCTTCAGCTTGCTGATGCTGCTTACGCATTCAAACTTACGGATGATGCAATTGTTAAAGATGCTGTAGAAAATGTATATTCACTTTATAACCCCACCTCTTCGGGCGGAAAGTATATGGTGACTTCTTCTACAACAGCTTCCAGCTGGAATCAGAACAGTGCTGCCATTAACAGTACTTCCTGGACATCGGATTATGTTTTCGAGAAATATACGGCGCCTGTCTACACTGTTACTGTTACGCCATATGTAAATAATGTCGGTGATGTAAGTTCTTTGAGCGGTTTCGAGACCGGTGTCGTCACTTACCTTAATGACGGGTACACAGGAACTTTCAGTTTCAAATACCTCCCGGGTGCCGACCTTCCTGCAACCCCTGTTGTCACAAACCCGATATTTACATTTGATGGATATTACAAGGATGACGTAAGAGTGGGCGAGACTCTTGCCGGTGAGATCATTACCGGCGATGTAACATATCAGGCACGATATAACCTTGCAATATTTACAACCGACCTTGCCGATCCTGTTGCTGTACGTGTATATAATTACCGCAACAAGGACTATGCAATGAAGATGAATGTTGACAGCGACGGTGATTATACAGGCAATGCCGTGAACAGCGGTGCAGGTGCATACACAGAGAATGAGATTTGGTATCTCAAAGGAACTGCCGATAATTTCCAGATATACAGTCGTACTGCCGGCACGTCGCTTGCTCTTGCACTTTCGGGCACCGGCAGCGGTTCTGCTGCAACGCTCGCATCTTCGGGAACTCCTCTCTGTCTTGTTGCACAGGACGGCGGAGCATTCGCGATATCTCCTCAAGGTACCGGTGAACAGAGTTTCAATATGCATGGCGGTGTAGGACACGATATCAAACTGTATTCAGTTTCCGATGGTGGCTCTACATGGCTCTTTAAACTTGTAGATACAAGCAGGTCGTTGAATATCAACTATAATGCTTCTCTTGAAGGCGGCTATGAGAATAACTATAAGATTGGTGAACTCACGGTGAATATTGACGGTGTTTCAAGCACAACAATGCTTACAAAGGAGAATATTCCTACCTCGTCGGTAATGTATCTGCCCGTTGATGCTGTATACGGCCTTTCTGTTGGTTTCATGTGTCATGGTTGGAGAATGGATGTGAACGGTGGTGAGTCTGTAGAAAACCAGTTGCTTGCCGATGGAGGATCTACAGTAAATGTGAACATTGCTGTCGATACCGATAATAAATACCAGTATCTCTTCTATTCGCCCGATGAGAACGGCAAGCCGTTCCGTATTCCTGCCATAACTACAGCAAGTAACGGCACTATACTTGCGTTCAGTGACTATCGTCCTTGCGGTAACGATATCGGTTTCGGAGAGGTTGACATCATGCTTCGCCGCAGCAGTGACAATGGCGAGACGTGGGGCGAACCAATAAAGATTGCCGACGGTGTGGGCGGTGACTCCAATGAATTCAATGTGGGCTTCGGTGATGCTGCTGTTGTTGCCGACCGCGAGAGCGGCAAGGTTCTTGTAATGGCGGTTGCCGGAAAGCAGATATTTTATAAAGGTACTGCCGATTCACATAACTTCATGGCAAAGATTACAAGCAGTAACAATGGTGCCAGCTGGGGTGAGCCTGAGGATGTTACATCGAACTTCTTTGGTACTGGTGCCCTGTTCCCCGAGGCATATACAATGTTCTTCGGTTCCGGCCGTCTGCTCCAGTCCAAGGTTGTCAAGGTAGGCAATTATTATCGTATATATGGTGCGTTGCTCATCAAGCATCCGTCAAGCACATATACCGGTAATTGCAACTATGTGGTATATTCCGATGACTTCGGTGAAACATGGAATATCCTTGGCGGTAGCGTTACCGACGGTATGTGCTGCAATGGCGGTGATGAGCCCAAGGTTGAGGAACTTGCCGACGGTACAATCATCCTGAGCAGCCGCAAGGCTCCGGGCCGTTACTTCAACGTCTTCAAGTTTACAGACCTGAACAGTGCGACAGGTTCATGGGGCACTGCAGTCGACAGTAACTTCTCCGGCGGTCTGCAGGCCGGAAACAATGCCTGCAACGGTGAAATAATCCGCCTGAACAACTATCTTTTCCAGTCTCTGCCTTATGGTCCGGGACGTTCAAACGTGAAAATCTACCGCAAGAAACTAGAGGAGGGTACAGAGGTTACTCCTACATACATCGCAACAGGTTGGGAGGAGGTTAAACATGTCTCAACAGAGTATTCGGCATACTCGGCAATGACAATCCTTCCCGACAACAAGACTATGGGCTTCCTCTTTGAGGAGTCTCCGGGAGACTACAGCATTGTCTATCTGCCAATTCCTCTCGAGGATATCATGCCTATGGACGGCTATGCTGCACAGATTGCCGAGACAAAGCTGCCAAAGCTATCTACCGGTCTTGATGACGATGATGCAAGCAATGATGAATATCACTACTACCGTATTGTAAATACAAAGAAAGCGGATACGTATGCAGCATATGTGAGCGATACAAGAAGCATGAGCTTGAGCAACGGCGACGATACGAGATTTGTAAGTCAGCTGTTCTACTTCACAGGTGAGGAGATTACCGACGTGAACGGTTTGCCTGCTCTCAAGGTGAAGATACATAATGTAACGGCAGGCGAGAATCTGTTGGCGTATGACGAGAGCAACAATATGACATGGACTGCCGAGGGCTGTGACTGGTATATTACAGCATCGATGAATGAGAATAATCCTGGTTTTGCAATAGTAAGGAACACTGTTGTTGAAGAGGAAACGGAAGAAGTTGCTGCTGCAGCGGCGGTTCAGGCATATTCGGCTGAACAATCAACCGACGCGAATCCTGAAAACCTTGGCTGGAACAACTACCAGAATGGAAATGTTTCTGTGGCAATGTATACAGGCAACGACGGCAACTCGCATTGGGAGTTCGAGGAGGAGACAGTTTCTACAGAGTATCAGCAGAATGCCGTTGCAGCCGAAAAGGCCGCATTTGCCGAGTATTCAGATGAGTACCCCGAAAGTTTCCTGGCGACAAGCGTTGACAGTTACAATGCACAGTACGATGCACAGTACGATGCAGCCGTTGCAGGCAATGATATGTCGAGCCTTATCTCTTGTCTCTCTACACTTGAGAGTCTCCGTGCAGAGTGGGGCACAAATGCTGTTCCAGAAACATCTGATGCTGATACAAAAGTTTGGTATGCGTTGAAGAATATACGTAATGGAAACTATGCGACATTCACAGCTTCGGACAATTTCATGAAGGAGAGCGACAAACCGGTTCCTGCATCATTGTTCTACTTTACAGATGGATCTGTAGAGGGTACATACAAGATTCACAACCATGCAGCAGGCGATCTTGTCTGTGCAGGAGACAATTCCTGGAATGCAAACGGAGTGGACTATTACATATATGATTCATCAGAACCTCATCCGTCTCACGCTAATCCCGGTATAATAATCTCCACTGCGGCAAGCGGTAGCGACGGACAGACTGCATGGAGCGACCATGGCGGAGGTACTTCGGAATGGATAAAGAACTACAAACCCAGTGATGCCGGATCTACATGGGTGCTTGCCAAGGTTGAAGACTTTGAATATGTATTTGAACTTGATAGCCGTATTGATGATGTTATCGCATCGCTTGATGATGCAGCCACTGATGCCGCCGACAAGTTCTATGTGAATGCCGATACCGAGGTCGATATCGATGCGGTAAAGGCAGAACTCGAAACATTGAAGAGTGAATATCCTGGAAGCACCTATGTTCAGTGTGTTGCTGCCGAGGCAAAACTTGAGGATCTGATAACAAGCTCTAACGGATGCTTCAAGGAGAGCGTTATCCTTTACTTCAACAATGTGGGCAACAGAGACTATTGGCTGGGTGCAAACATTCCTAATGCCGTGAACGCTACATATAAGGAGTATGTACACACCAACGTTTGGCGCATTGACCATGTGAATGCAGGCGAGTTTACCTTATGGAACGAGGCAGGCAACCGTTATGTGGGTGTATGTCCTAACAACACGGGCGGTTCACTTGCCGTTCCTGCCGAGGCCGCAAATGCCGGCAGGTTCACGTTTGTTCCTGCTGACGATGGCGGTTTCCTCATCAAGTCGGCCGATGTCGATGATGCTTATCTAAAACTGAATGTCAACGGTATTGCGACTGTGGTTACAACAAGCGAGATTACAGATTTTGCAAAATGGAAAGTTACAACAGTGGAGAAGATTGAGATAAGTGAAGCTCTTTATGCCGAGGCTGCATCTATTGTGTGGACAGACCTTCCTGTAATGAACAGTACACACGGCCTTGTGCGTCTTGCCTCAATGTTGAGTTCGACAGACAGCACTTCCATCGCTAATCTTGTCGATAATAATGCTGCTACAGTATTTGACAGCAAGGACAATGCGACCGACTATATCCAGGTAGATTTGGGCGAAGGCAATGGAAGCAGCAGCCTATTCTTCTTCATGAGGGTAGGCGACCTTGAGAAACGTCCTGTAAAGGTTACGGTTTCTGTTTCAGACGATGGCGAGACATTCACTCAAGTGGGCGAGCAGATTACTACGGACCTCGGCTACCAAGCAATGTTCCTCTCCGAACCGGTTTCGGCTACTGATAGTTACCGCTACTGGCGCTTCACTGTCGATGAGACAAACTCGGGTTCTACAGACTTTGCACTCTCGGAGTTCATGGTGTTCAGGAACGAGACATACATTTCGGATTTCTTTACGGCTGCAAACACCTTCTACGAGACCAAGTTCGAGACTTTGAGTGCTGTGACTGCTGCAGTAGACCTCCTGAAGGTCGAAGCGAAATACTACATTGACAGGGTTGCGGCAGGTACCGATGTACATAAGGAATATGCCGAACAGGAACTCGGTCACTTCCTTACCGATAAGTACAACCTGTTCAAGAGTGCTTACGATGCTTGCCCGGGTGAAACTATGACATCGGATGCTATTGAAAGCAGTTACAGAACAATGTACGACGCAATGATAGCGTATCTTAACAGTAAGAACAGGCCGGTATTCTATGTACACAATGCCTACGAAGACGGTTACTCTAACGGTATTGCCGTGCTCTACAACGGTTCCGGTTTTGATACTGATGAACTCAGCAAGTGGGACTACAGGCAAATGTTCTATGAGAAGAACCTTAACTGGGCTGAGTTCGGCAATGACGATAAGGGTAATGTACTTACGACAACATTTGAACGCCATCTCATAAGCTACAACGGTGACAAGCCTCTCTATAACTCCTCATTTACCGAGTTTACTCCAATGAGTGACTGGAGAGTGACAAACGGTTATGCTGCCGATGCTGCAGAAGAGAGATGTGCATACAATATCGATATCAACAACAGCCAAGATGGTGAGGATTACCTTGGTGTCAAGGGAGATGGTCTGAATCTGGATGTTTATGGAGCACAGTGCGAGAAGAGCGATGATGCGGGTTACAGCAACCGTCACACTGCATGGTATGTAACATATGTGTGCCAGAAGAAGAATCTTGACCGTGTAGCAAAAGTCAGTGATGGCACCAAGAATGCTCTTGAACACATGAACGATCTTTACGTGGCATACAAGAAACTGAAGAATCGTCTTGACAATGTCGGCGAAAACTTCAATGAGTACAAGTGGAATGCCGAAGTCGATTATGAGTGGAGTACATTGGAAAACGATGTCGCGAGTTGTACTGCTTTCCTGAGCATCTCAATGGCAGACCTTGCCGACGGGCTTGAGGCAAACACTTATACAATCGGTGATATTACAGGCAAGACTGCTGTTGTCAATGAGTATATAAATGACTTCGTACTTAACATTCCTCAGTCTGGCCGTTACTACCGCTTCGCCGGTATGAGTAAGCAGCACCTGCCTCAGGATTACTACATCACAGGTGTAGCAGAGATGCATAATACTGCTCGTATGGGTCAGCAGAAGACCATACTCATGAAACCTCTCTATGCAAGCAATGAGGTCTATGAACAGAACGAGTCTACTACAATCTTCTACTACGGTGAGCATACAACAGAGAAGGGTAATAACAGAACCTATCTCCTCTCTTATGATACAGGACGTTTCATAGGTGTCAAGGAGCATTGGATAGGTGAAGATATGAGCAAAGCCAACAACTGGAATTTTGAGAAGGTGGGTGAGAAACGCGGAAATGTGGCTCCTGTGAAGTTTGCTGCTTCTGTGGTTTCATATACATCACCTGCTTATTCAATAAGGATGGGTGATGACAGTCAGTTCAAGTATCTTTATGCCGGAGGAGATTACATTGACCGAGGCAGTAACCCTACAGGTGACTCTGAGTACTATCGTTATGACTGGGCTGTTGAGCTTGTGACAGAATTGCCATTGACTATTACGTCGGCCGGTTTCGCTTCATATTATGTTCCGGTTGAGCTGCAGATACCCGAGGGAGTCAGAGCGTTCGTGCTTTATGAACATGCTTTGGCAGAGGAGGGTACTGACCTGAATGTGACTACTGAGGAGATGTATGAAGAGGGCGTCAGCGTCTTCAGGTTGAGACCAATCAGAGGCGGTGTCATTCCAGCTGCTACCCCTGTCATTCTCCAGGCGGATGCCGGCACATATCACTTCAAGATAAATTATGAGCCTACACTTGCTACAGAAGAAGAGAAGGCTGCTACATACTGCTATCTCGACGAGATAGAGAATCTGCTCGAGGGTACTCATGAACAGAACTACATTGCCGAACGTGACGGCTATACACATTATATACTTGCAAAGAAGAGTAAGGGTGTGGGTATGTATAAGGTAAAGACATACGAATCGCTTACAAGCGACAATCCTTTCGGTAACGGTACAATAACCACAGAGTTCGAGACCAATAGTTTCCTTAACCGCGAGCACCGTGCATGGCTGCCTTTGCAGAACACAGGTTCTCAGTCAGGCGGAGTATTCTCTATTGAAAGAGGTGGAACTACCGGCGTTGAGGAGGTGAAAGGTGAAAACGGAAAGGTGAAAACTATCTATGACCTGCAGGGTCGTAAACTTGAGGAGATTACCCAGCCGGGCATATACATTGTGAATGGTAAGCGAGTATTGGTTAAATAATAAAGGAGTGACAGCAATGAAAATGAATAAGAAAAAATATGTGGCTCCTGTAGCCGAGGAAATCCTGTTGACTCTTGGAAGTCCGGTTCTTGTTATAATAAGTGGCATGCAGGATGGCGGTGAAGAAGAAGCTGAAGGTGATGGTACTGAACAGTTGGGCGGCGAAGTACGAAGCGACTGGGATAATATATGGGTGAATATGTAAAGAGGCATGCTGCTCCATGCCGTAAACAAAAATTGATGCGCCGGTTTCACCGGCGCATCAATTTTTATAGTTCCTCAAAATCAAATTCTTCAAGGTCAAAGTCGTAACCCTCTTCGACAAACTGGTCGAGGTCGCGGCGTTCTTTCTTTGTGGGGCGACCTGTGCCACGGGCGCGGCCTACAAATCCGCTCATGCGGCTCATCTCCAGAATCTCGTACTGCTCCTGAGGAGTGACATTCTCCATGAGTTCAGGGACAAGCTTTGCTCCCACACGGTTCTCGGCGCACTTGAGCACCTTGAACGAGTAGGTGACCGGAGCTTTCTTTACATTGACAATATCGCCCACGCGCACGTTGTGCGCAGGCTTTGCCGTGCGATCGCCTATGCTCACATGCCCTTTCTTGCATGCCTCGGCTGCTATGCTGCGCGTCTTGTATATGCGCACAGCCCACAGCCATTTGTCTATACGTGCCTGTTCTGCCATAAAATCTATGTTTTCACTTTTCAGTTTTGACAACACTGCAGATCGCCATAAAGGGAACTAAGGAATATTAAAGAAAACTAAGGAGCACTAAGGGAGTGCTGCACTTAATAGTTCTCACCTTTCATCTTTAACTCCACTGCGTGGGCTTGAACCTTGGCTGCGCTCGCTGTAAAAGCTCAAGTAAACTTGGCTTTCGCTCGCTTGCACACTTTAACCCCACTTCGTGGGCTTGAACCTTGGCTGCGCTCGCTGTAAAAGCTCAAGTAAACTTGGCTTTCGCTCGCTTGCACAAGCTTTCCGTTTTCCGTTTTCCGTTTTCACCTTTCACCTTTCACCATTCACCTTTCACCTTGTGGTTTGTTGCCGTTACCTTTTTTGTTGAACTGGTTCATGGTGCGTGCAAGACCTGCGAAACAGAAACTCTTGATTATTTCTGTTGTTGTCTCCAACTGTTCGTCTATGGTCTTCTGTTCCTCGCTGTCGAATGCTCCAAGGACGAAGTTTACCTGATGCCCCTTGCCGAAGTCGTTGCCTATGCCGAATCTGAGACGTGCGTAGTTGGTAGTGCCCAACGTTGCTGCGATATGCTTGAGACCGTTATGTCCGCCGTCGCTTCCCTGTCCTTTGAGACGCAATGCGCCCACGGGCAGTGCAAGGTCATCGACAATGATGAGAACGTTCTCCAAGGGTATCTTCTCCTGCTGCATCCAGTAACGCACTGCGTTGCCGCTGAGGTTCATGTATGTGGATGGCTTGAGCAGGATTAGCTTGCGGCCACGTACCGATGTCTCGGCGACAAAGCCGTAGCGCTTGTCCTGAAAAGAAGTATTGGATGCCTTTGCAAAGGCATCCAATACTGTAAAACCGATATTGTGGCGGGTTCCTTCGTACTCACTTCCGATGTTGCCCAATCCTACAACCAAATATTTCATTTGTTCGGGTTCAATTTAGAAGTTAGGATTACTTCTTAGCGGCTGCTGCAGCTGCTGCAGATGCACGTGTTGTCTTGACAGAAGCAACGAGTGACTCCTTTACAGTTACGAGCTCAAGACCCTCGTAAGAGAGGTCGCCAACCTTGATTGACTTGCCAAGGCCGAGTGATGTAACGTCTACTGTAAGAATCTCAGGAATTGCAGTGTAGATAGCCTTTACCTTGAGGTAGCGCTGTACCTGAACGAGTTTACCACCGGCACGTACACCCTCTGCAAGACCCTCGAGCTTAACTGGAACTGCCATAACGATAGGCTTCTCATCTGTTACCTGATAGAAGTCAACGTGGAGGATAGTGTCCTTTACAGGGTGGAACTGGATATCCTTCATGATAGCCTTGACTGCCTTGCCGTCGATTGTGAGGTCAACAATATGGATGTCCGGAGTGTAAACGAGCTTGCGGAGGCTCTCGACTGTTACGCTGAATGCCTTAGCCTCTTTCTCTACACCATAAAGGTTACATGGTACAAGACCTGCGTTGCGCAATGCGTTGGTAGCCTTCTTGCCTACCTCGGTTCTGCTTGAACCTGAAATGCTGATTGATTTCATAATAAAAATGTGTTACTCTAAATTAAGATTAATGATTATTGCTTAATTCGCCATCACACGATGTCTCTAAAGCGGGTGCAAAGATAGTATTTATTTTTGTAAAAAACAACAAGACGGGGTTAAAGATGAAAGATGAAAGATGAAAGTGGAAAGTGGAAAACTGTGAGCCGTAGGGGCATCCCTTGTGGGTGCCCAAAAGAGAACAACGCCGTAGGGGCGGTACCGGCGTGTCCGCCCAAAAAGAGCAAAGAGTACAGAGTACAGATGAAAGCTTGTGCAAGCGAGCGAAAGCCAAGTTTACTTGAACTTTTACAGCGAGCGCAGCCAAGGTTCAATCCCACGCAGTGGGGTTAAAACAGAAAGGTGAGAACTATTAAGTGCGGCACTCCCTTAGTGCTCCTTAGTTTTCTTTAATATTCCTTAGTTCCCTTTATGGTGGTCTGCAGTGGGGTTAAAACTGAAAACTGAAAGTTGTTAAGGGTAACTAATGTAGCCCCCCCCTTAGTGCTCCTTAGTTCTCTTTGATGTTCCTTAATTCCCTTTTCCTTGATATAAAGCAATCAGATGGTTCCGCTAAACCATCTGATTGCTTTAATATGTCTGTTCTTGATTAGAACTCGATGTCAATTTCTGTATCTGCCGCTTGCGGCTGCTCCTCGTTCTCCTGTACTCGTGGGACATATTCGCCCTGCTGTGCCACAACGAAATCGATGGCGTCCTTGAGGCTTGTCGCGAATTTGGTGAAATCCTCGCGATAGAGGAAAATCTTGTGCTTTTCGAAGGATACTGTTGCATTTTCACCCTCGCCGTAAACAAGCTTCTTGCTCTCTGTAATGGAGAGGTACATCTCGTCCTTGCGGTTTTTCTTTACATCGATATAGTAGATTCTCTTACCTGCTTTGATGGCCTGTGAATATACAATCTCTTTTTCGTTCTCGTTCATTCCGCTCTTTTTGTAATCTTCCATCGTAATAAAACTAAATGATTTGTGACTATTTTGTTCTTCTCAGCCTCAAATATGAACATATTTTTTCTAAAAAACAACTTTTTCCTTAATTATTTGGCGGTTATGGCCTCAAAAAAGGAAATTTTGTAATACGGATGCTGTGAACAATGTGCAAAATGTGTTGTTTCTATATTTTGGAGAAGCCTATTCTTTCGGGGTAATTCGAGAACTATCTTGGAAATTTGAACGGCTTCTTGATAAATGTTCCTGTTTTGTTTGCGTGTGTCGCAATTTAGTGCGAAATTTGCATAAAAATCAGAAAAAGCGTTTTATGATTAACAGAGTTCTTATCCGTCTGAAAGTGGTTCAGATTCTGTATGCCTATTACAAGAACAGTGGCAAGAGTCTGAAAGCTGCCGAGGACGAGGTTTTCTTCAGCCTGTCAAAGGCATATGACCTTTATAACCACATGCTACAGCTTATGGTGGCCGTAACACATTACGAGGCCGACCGCATATCGTTCCTCAGCATGAAGGTAAGGCCGTCAGAGAGTGACATGAATCCCAATCTCAAGTTTGTGAATAACCGTTTCATCGCGCAGTTGCAGGAGAATGTGCAGCTGGTGAAGTTTGCCGAGAAGAGCAAACTCAATTGGGTGGACCATTCGGATATTCTTCGTCGTCTGCTCGACAATATTGTAAGCAGCGATACATATAAGGAGTATATGGCGAGCGAGGTTTCGTCGTATGAGGAGGACAAGGAGTTGTGGCGTAAACTCTACAAGCAGTTCATTTTTGATAACGAGGAACTGGATAGCCTGCTCGAGGAACAGAGTCTCTACTGGAACGATGACAAAACTATTATCGATACTTTCGTTGTAAAGACAATAAAGCGTTTCGAAGAGGAGAACGGCGCATTCCAGCCTTTGCTTCCTGAGTATAAAGACAATGCCGACATGGAGTTCGCAAGCAAGCTTTTCAAGAACGCGGTTGTGAATGCTGAGGAGTACCGCGAGGTGATGAGCCTGAACTCTAAGAACTGGGATATGAACCGTCTTGCATTCATGGATGTTGTAATAATGCAGGTGGCGATGGCGGAAATCATGAGCTTTGATGATATACCGGTTTCAGTGACTCTGAATGAGTATGTAGAGATTGCAAAGCACTACAGTACGGCCAAGAGCGGTTCTTTCGTCAACGGTATGCTTGATTCAATTGTGAAGAATCTGCGCCAGAACGGTAAATTGGATAAATGAGATTTGTGAATCAATTAGTATAAACATGTAATTTATATTCTTATGGTATTTTTGAATGCGGCAGCACAGCAGGGCAGTATGTGGCCTACAATCATTATGTTTGTGGCGATTTTCGCTATCATGTATTTCTTGATGATACGTCCACAGCGTAAACAGCAGAAGAAGATTGATAATTTCCGTAATGGTCTTCAGGTGGGCCAGGAGGTGGTTACTGCAGGTGGTATATATGGCAAGATAAAGTCTATCGAGAACGGCATCGTGATGCTTGAAATTGCTCACAATGTGGTTATTCGTGTAGATGTATCTGTAATATATCCGAATCCTGCGGCAGCTCAGGCGAGTGCTCAGTAAGGATTTTTAGGCATTGCCATCTCATCTTTGAAATGGCAATGCTTTATCTCTTCAGGTAGTCTGTGACTCCTTAATTAACAGCAACGCAACTCTATAAGAGTACGCTATTACTATGCATTTCATCAGTCGCGAAAAATTACGGCAATCGCTTGTTTTTTTGATATTCATAGCGGTCGCATTCTCTCTTTGGCTCCTCAAGGCGCTGAATGAGGAGTATGAGACCGATATCACTGTTGAAGTGGCTGTTGCCGGGCTCCCGTCGGGGGTAGAACTGGATGTTGATGACAAGTCGCAGATGCAGATGCAGGTGGCGGTGCATGGCAGTGGAACTGCATTGATCGGTTATATGTTCGGTGATCCCTTGAAGATTGAAGTGGACTATTCGGAATTCAACGATAATAATGGTTCTCTTTCTATTCCTGTATCGCAACTGAAAAACAGGGTCTCTTCTAAATTGAACTCATATACTACTCTTGTGCATTTCAAGGGTGAGTCTTTTGGTGTTGAAATAAAAAGGAAACTCAAGAATCTTCCGATTAGCGTTGTGGCTGATGTCAAACCGGCTCCCGGATATGAGATAAAATCGGTCAAGACCGAGACGGAACATCTTTTGGTGAGCGCTCCGCCATCATACTATTCTTGGCTCAAAAAGGTTGAAGTAGGAGGCGTGGCAATCAGTGATATTGCCAGTGATACCGTTTTTGAACTCAGTGTCATTTCAAGCAAGAAGTATGTCGACATAGACCAAAAGAGTGTGAAACTGATGGTGGATGTTGAACCGCTTGCGACTGTTGAAAAAAAGATTCCGCTGGTGTTCGTGAATCTTCCTTATGATGTAGTCGGGGATGTCAAGTCTGTATACGATACGCCTGATTATGTCAGTGTCAAATTTGAAGTCTCTAAAGAGAATTTTGATAAGGCGATGTCGGATAGTATTGTGGCGGAGGTTGACCTTCGGGTGTTGGAGGCGAATGAGGTTATAAAGCTTAAAACTGTCCCGGAATATGTGATTGGTGGAAAGTACACCTTGAAACCTTCGTGTGTGAATATTGCTCCCCAAAAGATTGATTATTTGATAAAAGGACTTTTTTCAGAATAATCCCTTATGGCAAGTGCTCTTAAATTGGCGATAACAGGCGGTATCGGTAGCGGTAAATCGGTAGTGGCGCATATGATGTCCATAATGGGAGTACCGGTATATGACTGCGACAAACGTGCTAAGGAACTTATGGTGTCCGACCCTCTCATTGTCCGTGAACTCAAAAGGATGATGGGCGAGGAGTGTTATATGCCTGATGGATCATTGAATCGCAAGTTGTTGGCTTCCAGAATATTTACCGATGATGACAATATCAAGCGTGTGAATGCCATAGTGCACCCTGCTGTGAAACGCGATTTCCAGCAATGGGCCGAAAGACAAGATGTGGATATTGTTGCGGTAGAGAGTGCAATACTTTATGAATCGGGCATGATTGATGTTGTGGATAAGGTGTTGGTGGTTTGGGCAGGTAGTGAAACTGCGATAAACAGAACCATGAAACGTAGCTCGATGAGCCGTAACCAGGTGGTGAGCAGAATGCAGAAACAGATGTCTGCCGATGAATTGCTTCTGTTGTCCGATTATTCGGTTTTCAATGACAACGATAAACCTTTGATGCCCGAAGTTGTCTCATTATTGGATGAACTCAGGAGTGGCATGTAGGTCAGATAAGGCTCTGGATATGTCTGCAGGCACTATTCGTGTAATTTGTTCCTTCAAAATTTTGATTTTTTTTACGGATTTTATACCTTCGCAAAGTTGTACGGCATCCAATCTGGTGATGCTGTGACAAATATTGTTTAATGAATAATAGGTGATTATATCATGTTTGAAAGAATTTTGACAGTATCAGGTAAGCCTGGTCTTTACTATTTGGTTTCTCAGGGACGTAATATGTTTATTGTAGAGGCAGTTGATGCAACAAAGAAGCGTATGCCTGTATACAATCATGACAAGGTGGTGATGCTTGACGATATTGCCATATATACCGATACCGAAGAGGTTCCTTTGCGCGATGTCTTTGCAAAGATATATGAGAAGGAGGGTGGTGTGCTGCCGTTTGATCTCAAGATGTCGACTCCCGAGGAACTTGTGGAATATTTTGAGACCGTAATGCCTGAGTATGACCGTGAACGTGTTTATCTTACACATATAAAGAAGATGTACCAGTGGTACAATCTGTTGGTGGAGTACGGTGTGGTTGACTTCAAGAGCGAAGAGGAACAGGAGAACGAAGAGAAAAAAGAGGAGAAATAAACAATTTAAGAACTAATTAGACTATTACTATGAAAAAGATTCTGATGTTATTTGCGTTGACTGTGATGTTTGTCTCGAACAGCGATGCACAGTCTTTGAAAGGTTTGTTCAAAAAGGTGACAGAGAAGGTTGACCAAGGCGTTGACGCATCATCGGATTTTGTCGATGGCCTCAAATCTTCTTTTACAAACAAAATCTCATCTTCTTCAACCTTGGAGCAGAAAAACCTCGTCGGTACATGGACATATCAAGGTGTTGCATGTAAACTTGAGACTGATGATATGTTGTTGGCATTGACTTCGGATGCCGTAGCCCCTACACTGGAGCAGGCTGCTGATGCCCAGTTGCTTAAACTCGGTGCAAAACCTGGTGTTTCATCCGTGACATTCAATTCGGACGGAACTTGTGTGATTACAGTAAACAACTATGATGTGCCTGCAACCTATTCTGTTAAGGATGGAAATAAGGTAACAATGAGTTTCCTTTTGGGGCAGGTGAATGCTACTGTCGATGTTGAATACAACGGTTCATCTCTGAAGGCTCTTACCCAAGCAGACAAACTTTTGGATATCATCAAGAAACTCACCGCCAAGGGTGGCTCAATTAATTCGGAAGCAGCGAATGCAATCAAGATGCTATCTAATCTTGTTGAGGGTTATGATGGTTTGAAGCTTGGTTTGAAACTTTCGAAATAATATTTAACGTGAGTTCGATATAACATATTATACTGAATTATTGCATATTTGTCATTCTGAACGAATGTGAAGAATCTCTTATTTCGCGATATTTTTGAGATCCCTCGTCGCTGCGCTCTGTCGGGATGACAGATTCGCGATTCGGTTGAACTTATATCGAACTCACGTTATTTATAACTGACACAAAAAACAACGACCGGCATTTGCCGGTCGTTGTTTTTTGTGTCAGTTGCTGAACAGTAGTTTTTCACCGTCAGATGTCACTCTTATCGGCCTGCTCTTGTCTACAGCTCCTGCAAGCAGTTGCTTGGAAAGGTCGTTGAGCAGGTAGCGTTGCAGTGCGCGTTTTATCGGTCGTGCACCGAAGTCGGGGTCGAACCCTGCTGCCGATATGAACCTGATGGCATCTTCTGTAACTTCCAGGGTTACGTCGTTCTCCTTAAGGAGTGAAGCCACACCGGCTATCTGCAATCTGACGATACTCTCAATCTCATTCTCATCGAGCGGAGTGAACATGATTGTTTCGTCTATGCGGTTGAGGAACTCCGGGCGTATGCTTTTCTTGAGCATCTCCATTATCTTTTCCTTTGTCTCTTCGATGAGTTCCTCTCTATTGTTCTCTGTCATCTTCTCGAACTGCTCCTGGATATAACTGCTGCCAAGGTTGCTTGTCATTATTATAATGGTGTTCTTGAAGTTGACCACACGTCCTTTGTTATCGGTGAGTCTGCCGTCATCGAGTACCTGGAGCAGTATGTTGAATACATCAGGGTGTGCCTTCTCAATCTCGTCGAAGAGTACTACAGAGTAGGGCTTGCGGCGTACGGCTTCGGTCAGTTGTCCGCCTTCGTCATATCCTACATATCCCGGAGGCGCACCAATGAGGCGCGATACGCTGAACTTCTCCTGATATTCGCTCATGTCGATACGGGTCATCATTGTCTCGTCGTTGAACAGATATGCAGCAAGTGCCTTGGCGAGTTCGGTCTTTCCGACACCGGTAGTTCCAAGGAATATGAATGAACCGATAGGGCGTTTGGGGTCCTGCAATCCGGCACGGCTACGACGTACAGCGTCGCTTACCGCAGTGATGGCCTCCTCCTGTCCGATTACTCTTTTATGGAGTTCGTCTTCAAGGTTCAGCAGCTTCTCACGTTCGCTCTGCAACATCTTGTTCACGGGTATACCCGTCCAACGTGATACCACATCTGCAATATCCTCGGCTGTCACCTCTTCCTTTATCATGGCAACGCAGCCTTGTGCCGAGCGGAGTTCTTCCTGTACCTTTTGGATTTCATCTTCAAGAGCCTTGATCTTTCCGTAACGTATCTCGGCAACGCGTCCGTAATCGCCTTCTCGTTCGGCTTTTTCTGCCTCGAATTTCAACTCCTCAATCTGTTGCTTTGCACCTTGTATACGGTCGGCGAGTTCTTTTTCGCGTCCCCACTTTGCACGCATAGCCTTCTCTTCTTCCTTGAGTTCTGATATCTCCTTTGCAAGCAGTGCAAGTTTCGGTTCGTCCTTTTCGCGCTTGATGGCCTCGCGCTCGATTTCCAGCTGCTTTATATGACGTGAGATTTCGTCGAGTTCTTCGGGTAGAGAGTCGCGTTCCATGCGCAGTTTGGCAGCTGCCTCGTCTATGAGGTCGATTGCCTTGTCGGGGAGGAAACGTTCGGTGATGTAGCGGTCGCTGAGTGTAACCGCAGCAATTAGGGCATCGTCCTGTATGCGTACCTTGTGGTGGCTTTCGTAGCGCTCCTTGAGTCCTCGAAGAATGGAGATTGTGCTCATCTTGTCGGGTTCGCTGACCAGAACACTCTGGAAACGACGTTCGAGTGCCTTGTCCTTTTCAAAGTATTTCTGGTATTCGTCAAGGGTTGTCGCACCAATCGAGCGCAGCTCACCGCGCGCAAGTGCAGGCTTGAGTATGTTTGCCGCATCCATGGCGCCTTCTCCCTTTCCTGCACCCACAAGGGTGTGTATCTCATCAATGAATAGTATTATGCGCCCTTCGGCCTTTATAACCTCATTTATAACAGCTTTCAATCGCTCCTCGAACTCTCCTTTGTATTTCGCACCTGCAACAAGTGCGCCCATGTCGAGTGAGTATATCTGTTTGTCGCGCAGGTTGTCGGGTACATCGCCGCGTATTATGCGGTGAGCAAGCCCTTCTACAATTGCGGTCTTTCCGGTACCCGGTTCACCTATGAGGATGGGGTTGTTCTTGGTTCGGCGGCTCAGTATCTGCAGTATGCGGCGTATCTCATCATCGCGTCCGATGACAGGGTCGAGCTTGCCGCTCTTTGCTGCATCGTTAAGATTTATGGCATACTTACTGAGTGCCTGATAACTCTCTTCAGCGCTCTGCGATGTCACCTTCTCTCCTTTGCGCAGTTCGTTGATGGCCTTTTCCATTTCGGAACGGGTCAAGCCGTTCTCCTTGAGCATATCCGAAATGGCGCTCTTGACCTCAAGCAATGCAAGCAACAGCGGTTCTACTGAAACGAACTCATCGCCATTCTTGCCGGCAATCTCTTCGGCCTTTGTCAGGATATTGTTGCTCTCGCGGCTAAGGTATGGCTCGCCTCCGCTTACACGAGGTAGTGTGGCTATGATTCTTGCAGTCTCGTTTTTTACTTTATCTGTACTTACGCCTGTCTTCTGCATCAGGAAAGAGACTATCTGTTCATTTGTGATCAGAACTCCTTCCATAATGTGCGCAGGTTCGATAACTTGCTGTCCGTGGTTGCTTGCCTGCTTGACAGCCTCCTGAATTGCCTCTTGGGCTTTGATTGTAAATTTGTTGAAGTTCATAGTTTAAATCTCCTTTCGATATTTCTTCAACAAATTGGTGACCATTCTGTTTTGTGGCGACAAAATGGCATAGTGTGTGACTATTTGGCATATGCGTAAGATGCGCAACCGCAAAAAAAGAATCACTCCCTTGGAAGTGATTCTTTTCGTTTATTGGTTTCGTCAATATATGTCTTCCGGTTTGAGCGGGTTGTTGATTACGCTTATCGGGACAAGTTCAAGGTAGTCTTGGTCAAACTGCTTGAGCTTTCCGGTAGAGTTCTCGCTGACATCCTTGAAACGCATCCAGTGGTCACCCTTGTCAAGACGGTATGTTCCGACAATCTTGCGCAATGGCTGTACGCCTGAACGCATTGTAACTCCTGTCTCAGATTCAAGTACAATGCTTGCAGGGCCCTTCATGTAGCCACGGTTACGCATAGCCTTGTCATTCTCCCTGATTTCATCCTCGCTGAGTCCTTCATCGCTTACCCAACCGATAAGGATGTCGGTATCGGCGCTCCAACGTAAGTCAACGGGGATACCTGCAATCTTGCCGTCAACATAGAACTGGCATACACCGCGATAGTATCCTTTAGGATAGCCGAATCGGATTTCATATGTTCCTGCAGGAACATGTGGGATGCGGTATCTGAAGTCGTACTTGCCCTCAACAATGAACTCGTCACCTTGGTAGTTCGCATATGAACCGCCGCCTGTGGGGTGTGGACGGAAGTAGAATACTTCGGTATCCTCGTTCAATATCTCAAATCCTTTGCAGAATCCCTTTGGGATAAATGTAACCTTGTTGCCTGGCTTCATCAAGTCCCAACGTACACTGTTGTTGGTGAGCTCCGGGAAAAGGGCCGATACGTCAATACGGATTCTCTCATTCAGAACATTGCCTGCCATTTCGTTCTCGTTGTAGATGAGAATGCGGTCAATGGTGTGTATGATGCCGTTGAGGGCATTCTGATCAAAATCGCTGAGTGTCTCGCTGTACTTTTCCTTTGTAACCTGTGCCTTCTCAACTATTACGTTGATGTGCTCCATCATTTCGTGATTCTTGTAAGAACCCATGTCCTGGCCATAGTTGATGACAATCTGCTGTTTCAGTTCCTCATTGGTGTATGGCTTGGTCACCTTTATCATTGTGTAAGGGAGCATTGTCTCGTAGTACTCATAACTGTCGAAACTCTGGTTGAGGTTTACAAGTGAAGAGTAGCCTTCGTTCACATATCCCTCCATGATGAATCCGCCAGGACCGGTAGATGAACTGTAGAGCAACTGACGGTCAATGATGTGGTAGGCAATAAACTGGTAAAGGGCATTATTTGGGCTCTTGTAGTTGTCGGCATCGACGGTACCGTACCACTTCTCGGCAAACTTTGCAAGCTCCTCGATGTTGTTGATTCCTTTTGACTTGAAAAGCTCATCGGGCTCCACAAGTACAGTGTAGCGCTGCTTCTTGTCCTTTGGATAAGGTGAAGTAGACGTCTCGGAGTCAAGCGACGGGCCTGTCAGAGTGTTGTCATAATCGGGATCAATATTATAAATGCTGAGCAGTGAATCGAGTCCTGTTGCCTTGATTGCGTCAGAGAATATCGAGAGCCCGTTCTGTGCATCAATGAGTTCAGGGAGCAGTTTGTTTGATGGACTGAGCACGCCGTCAACAACCTGCACGTATCCGTTCTCCTTCTCAAGGTCCTGCTCAATGATGCGTGATGTATTGTTGAGCAACGGGAATACACGGCCTTCCTCATCGGTAACCCACTCTACAGTGGTAAAACGACGGTTCATGGTGTTCATCGGGAAAGCACCTTCGTTGATGTCGGTTGTCATGTAACCCATCTCAATGATGTGGTTCTTGGCAATCTCTGTGGCCATACTGTCGGTCAAGTCCTCAAGATATGGTGAGTGGATACCGGTTCTCTCACCTGCAAGGTGCTTTTCGTACTGGTCCTGGAGATAGGCATCTATGGCCTCATTGGTCGGTGCGAAACATGTGTACGAACCGTAAGTAGATAGTGTCTTGAGTAGATTTCCTGATGCTTTCTTGCCGATTCTTGCCTTAGATAGAATAGTCGTGAAACTGCTGAATCTCTCAGGGTTGTTCTCAAGGTAGGTAGAAATCAACTCACCTTTGAACGTAAAACGGTTTTCCATGGGGACATCCTCCACGCAACCGGTCATCATTGCACCGGTGATTACCGTAATGGCAGCAAGTGCCATAGTCTTCAGTTTAAGTGTGGTTCTTTTCATATCGGTTATTTGTATGTTTATTCTGTATCAATGTTCTTGCATATTGCGGACAGCATTGCCGGACTTGCATCGGAAGGCATCGACCACCATCCGGCACCCAATGAACAGTAGCCTGTTGTCGGGCCGTCCGGCATGCATGACCTCTTGAACTGTTGTGTGGTGAAACGCCAAAAGAATGTCGACAGCCATCTCTTTATCGTGTCGTTGCTGTACTTGCCCTCGAATGCCTTTGTCGCAAGATAGTATATCTTTTCGGGCGAGTAGCCGTTTGCAAGTGTGTGATAAAGATAGAAGTCGTGCAGTTCGTATGGTCCTACAAGGTCTTCGGTCTTCTGCTTTATGTTGCCTTCTTCATCGGCCGGTGTAAGTTCCGGCGATATCGGTGTCTCTACAATATCGTTGAGAATCGATGATATCTCCTTGTTGTCGCATTTCTCTGCTATCCAACGTACGATGTGCTGTATAAGTGTCTTGGGTACCGATGCATTCACTCCGTACATGCTCATGTGGTCGCCGTTGTAAGTGGCCCATCCAAGCGCCAGTTCCGAAAGGTCGCCTGTACCTATTACTATGCCGTTGTGGCTGTTGGCAATATCCATGAGAATCTGTGTGCGTTCGCGTGCCTGTGAATTCTCATATGTTATGTCATGTACGGCAATGTCGTGATTGATATCCTTGAAATGCTGTATGCAGGCATCTTTTATCGATATCTCCTTGATTGTTGTACCAAGCAGTTCCATCAGCCTTATCGCGTTGTTGTATGTGCGGTCGGTTGTTCCGAACCCGGGCATTGTCACGCTGATAATGTCGCTGTGTGGTTTACCGATCAAGTCGAATGCCTTGACTGTAACTAACAGTGCAAGGGTTGAGTCCAGACCGCCTGAAATGCCTATGACTGCGCTTTGTGAGTGGGTATGCTCGATTCTTCGTGCCAGCGCTGTCGCCTGTATCATGAATGTCTCGTTGCAACATATACCCAGTTCTGTGCCTTCTGGAATAAAGGGGTGGGGCGATACGGTGCGTGTCAGATTACTATCTGCGCTTGCTTCCTGTGCGATATATATATAAGGTGATGAGCATGGCTTGCCGAATGATGTGTCGCTGATACGCGCCTTGTGTATTCTGTCGGTGTCGATTTCACTCACCGCCATGTGTGATCTCTGTAGGAATAGTTCTGCTTCCGTAACGATCTCTCCGCACTCTGCAACAGATGCGTATCCCGAATATGAAGCTTTGCTTGTCGATTCTCCCCATCCGCTGTTGGCAAAAGCATATCCGCATTTCATGCGTCTGCTCTGAGACGTGATGTCTTGGCGTATGATTGCATTCCCACCGGTATATTCGCTCATTGCGCTTGGGCACAGGATTATCTCTGCGCCTGCAACCGCAAGTTCCGCGCCTGGCGATAACGGTGCTTGTGATTCACTGCCGATCTCTATGCCGAATGTGTATGTTTCTGTTCTGAAGATTAATCCGGTGCCTATTGTTGTTTCCAGGCTTGCATATACTATTCTGCTTCCTGCCGGTATTGAGGAGCCGCTTGAGAAATGACGGCTTTCGTCATTGCCGTTCATGTTGCAGAGTATGCTTTTTGCCACGATGCCGGCTAACTTGCCGTGATGTATGACAATCGAGCAGTTGTATACCGCATTCATGAAAAGGATTGGCGCTCCTATGACAACTATTGCATTGTGCTCTGCCGTTGATTGGATAACCTTCTTTACTGCATTCTCACACAGCCCGATGAAGTATGGTTGCACGAAAAGGTCTCCGCATGTACTTGATGTCATGCAGAGCTCGGGGCAGAGAATCAGTTCTGCACCTTTCTCTACGGCTTCGCCTGCTGCCGATATGATGTTTTTCGCGTTGGCATTACAGTCGCCGACTGCCGTTTGCGGAACTACCGCTGCTGTCTTTACGAATCCGTATTTCATGCTATCCATTTTATCTTCGCAAATATAATGAATAAAGTTTATTTATAATGCAGTTTTATACTAAATATTATTTCCCTTTCTGCATGATTTTTTTGATTGTTGAGGCGGACGCAAAAAAAAGGCTGCCCTTTTGGAGCAGCCTTTTACTATGGGGTATTAATAGATGTCTTCGGGTTTTGTCGGGTCGTTGATTACTGATGTCGGTACAATCTCAAGGTAATCCTGGTTGAACTCGTTGAGTTTACCCGTTGAGTTCTCCATGACATCCTTGAAACGCAACCAGTGGTCTCCCGGATCAAGGCGGTATGTACCGATTATCTTGCGGATTGCGAGTACCGACTCACGCATGCTCTCCTTCTCTTTTGTCATGTGGCAACTTGCAGGGGCCTTCATGAAACCGCGGTTACGCATCGCCTTGTCGTTCTCTCTGATCTCGTCTTCTGACATTCCGTCCTCGTCGAACCAACCGATGGTTACCTGATTGTCGGCTGTATTACGCATATCTACCGGGATACCGCAGATGTTGCCGTCAAGATAGAACTGTGCCACACCACGTGCATCGGACTGGCTGAAGCCGAAACGGATCTCATAGTTGCCTGATGGTACATAAGGCAGACGGTACTCGAAGTCATATTTACCTGTAACCAACAACTCGTCGCCCATGTAGTTTACATAACCTCCGAGGCCTGTTGCGTGCGGGCGCAGGTAGTATACGTGTGTGTCGCTGTTGTTGACCCTGAGTCTTGTACAGAAATCGTCCGGAACATATGTCAATGTGTACTGGTCCTGCTGAGCCCAACGTACTCCGTTGTTTGTGAGTTCGGGGAATATTGACATGATGTCCCAACGCATACGTTCCTTGAGTACGTTGCCGACCATTTCGTCCTCGTTGTATATGAGAATCTTGTCGATGGTGTGTATGATACCGTTGATAGACTCCTGATTGAACTCGTCCTCAAGTCCCGGACGTCTTTTACTTGTTGCTGCATCCTCGACTACGATGTTCAAGTGGTATTTCATGTTGGGGTTGTTGCAGCGTGTACCGTAGTCCTGAGCGTAGTTTATCACAATCTGCTGCTTGAAGCTTGTTGTCTCGTCTGTACCATAAGGTGTATACTCTGACTCATTGGCAAATGGCTTGGTCACCTTTATCATTGTGTATGGCAACTTTGTCTCGAAGTAGTCATAACGGTCGAATGCTGTAGGAAGGTTCACCTCTGAGTTGAAGTCCTTGTGGTTGTAGTTTTCCATGATGAAACCGCCGCTACCTGATGATGAACTGTAAAGCAGCTTGCGATCAACAATATGGTATGCGATGAACTTGTAAACAGGGTTCTTGGGGTTCTTGTAGTCACCCAAAGCCTCTGTTCCGTACCATGCTGATGCGAACTTTTCAAGATCCTCGATGCTCTGGATAGACATACCCAGGTGGTTCTTGGTCGGGTCGGCAAGCAGGTCGTTTGTCTCCACAAGGAAGGTGTACTTCTGCTTGTGTTCAACAGGGTAGGGTGGCTGTTGCTTGTTCTGTGTCTCGAATGAAGGACCATAGAGCGTGTTGTCATAATTTGGGTCTATCTCATATATGTTGAGTACGGAATCAAGACCGGTCGCCTTGAGTGCTCCTGACATGAGGCTGAATGATGCGTGCTGCTCAAGCAACTCTCCGGTATTTCTGTCCGATGGACTCAAGACAGCATCGATTACCTGTACGTAACCGTTCTCTTTCTCCAAATCCTGCTCGATGATCTTCGCGCTGTTGTTCAGGAGCGGGAATACTCGACCTGTGCTGTCGGTGTAGAAGTCGATAAGTGTTGAACGGCGGTTCATTGTACTCATCGGGAATGCACCTGCACTGACGTCGGTAGTCATGTAACCCATCTCTATGATGTGGTTCTTTGCAATGACTGTTGCCATACTGTCGGTCAGATCCTCAAGATATGGTGAATGGATGCCTGTCCTGTATATTGGATATGAAGGATCCTGCTTGTTCATCTCTACGCTCTCGATATATTTGTCGTACTCCGCCTGCAGGTATTTGTCCACAGCTTCGTTTGTAGGTGCGAAGCAAGTGTACGATCCGTAGGTTGACAAGGTCTTGAGTACGCTACCCGATGATTTCTTACCGATCTTTGCCTTAGATAGAATCTCTGTGAAGCTGCTGAAGCGGTCGGGGTTGTTCTCGAGATAGGTTGCAATCAACTCTCCTTTAAATGTAAAACGGTTCTCTTGGGGAACGTCGTCAACGCAACTGACGAATGATGTCCCTAAAAAAAGAGCCATTGAGGCCAATGCCCAAGCCTTTAAATTTCCAAAGGTCATCTTCATGGTTTTTGATATTATAAGTTTTTTGTTCATTAATTTTAAGCCTTATTTTAATAATTATATTAATTATCCCCCAAATGTACACTTATTTTTCTCAATATTCAAATATTGTCCCCCTTTTTTTCTTTTTTGTTCCCATTATTTCTTTAGTGTATACAATTGGCTTCTTTTTACCCCCCGTCAGAATGGCACGTAGCCGCGATTTACAAATTTTAACTATGTTTTTCTAAAAATAATTCCTGAAATATTTGGAGTGTATGATGAAATGGTTTTATATTTGCAATGATTTCAGAAATGAAGTCGCCAAAACAGAAAAGAAAAATTATTAACGGCTTAAAATTATAGAATTATGAAAAAGTACATTTGTTCAGTTTGTGGTTATATACATGAAGGTGATTCAGCTCCCGATCGTTGCCCTATGTGCAAGGTTCCGGCGGAGAAGTTCAACGAGCTTCAGGAGGGTCCCATCCAGTTTGTTCAGGAGCATGTGATAGGTGTTGCAAAGGGTTGCGACGATGAGATGATAAAGGACCTCAACAACCATTTTATCGGTGAGTGCACAGAGGTGGGTATGTATCTGGCGATGAGCCGCCAGGCCGACCGCGAAGGTTATCCCGAGATTGCCGAGGCTTTCAAGCGCTATGCATGGGAGGAGGCAGAGCATGCTGCACGATTCGCAGAACTGCTTGGTGACTGTGTTTGGGATACAAAGACAAACCTTGAGAAAAGAATGAATGCCGAGGCAGAGGCAAACAGCGACAAGTACCGCATCGCAAAGCGTGCCAAGGAGTTGAACCTTGATGCAATCCACGACACCGTACACGAGATGGCTAAGGACGAGGCACGTCATGGCAAGGGCTTCGAGGGCCTCTTCAACCGCTACTTCAAGAACTGATTATAAAAAAGGCTGTATGCCTGAGCTCGGGCATACAGCTTAAGAATAGAAGACTAAACTTCCAACATTAATACAAACAACTTTCAAGAAACAGACAACTAAGAAAAACCTTGTAATGAATCATAGTAATTGTTTTAGTAAATAAATAGTGTTTTAAATGTGTTTTCCGCGCAGGCCGTAGTGATACGCCCGGCGCGGTTTTTTTATGGAGAATGCTGTCGGCTCCTCTCCTTTACCCTCAGTCATTTCGTGACAGCCAACTCCTCGTTTGCTCTCCTGTCAATACCCCTCCGACTGCGGCACCTGGATTGCTCCCCTGTTTTAGGGGAGCTGTCACGGAGTGACTGAGGGGTCCAGGTGAGGAATTGGCTCCGCAAAGCGGTGAGGGCTATTAACGGTGTAGCCGCAGTCGGAGGGATTTGGGTGTATTCATTTCAGGAATACAAAGTACACTGCGAGTACCAGGAATACCACAGCGACGAAGTGGTTCCATTGCAGTGACTGTCCTTTGAAAAGCACTGCAACTATCACACCGAATACAAGGCATGAGATAACCTCCTGTATCACTTTGAGCTGGACCAGAGAGAAAGGACCTCCGTTGATTTCGGAACCGATGCGGTTCGCGGGGATGAGGAATGAGTACTCGAGCAGTGCGATGCACCAGCTTATGAGCACGATGAGCACGATTGAGGTGTTCTGTGAAATTACTTTCATCTCCTGCAGCTTTAGGTTTCCATACCATGCGAGCGTCATGAATGTGTTTGAGATAATCAGCAGGACGAGTGTTAGGATGATTTTTGACATTGTATTGAATTTTTACTGTTTTTTATCGATTTTCGGCGGCAGCAGTTCAGCCTGTATGTTGCTCATTGCTCCCCACAGGTTGTACCGCGCTTCCGGATTAAGTCTTTCCAGATGTGCAAGCAGGTCTTTCATCGCCTTTCGGTTCGAGCTATCCTCGTAAGGGCAGTTCTTTATCTGCTGTGGAAAGTTGCTTTCCTTGGTGTATTCTTCCACGTCGTTTTCGTTTACAAGGCATAACGGACGTATGACAGTGATGGGGAATTTTTCCATCTTCATCACAGGTGCCATGGCACTGAACGCTCCTTGGAATGTCGCGTTCATGAGCATTGTCTCTATGAAGTCGTCCATGTTGTGTCCAAGTGCTATCTTGTTGCATCCTCTCTCCTGTGCAAGGGTGAATAGCGCCTTGCGACGGTTCCATGAACAGAGGAAGCATGGCGATTTGCGTGTGTCGGTGCTTGCGTCGAAGCCGCTTTCGAGGATATGCAGCTCAACCCCCAGCGATTGGCAGAATTCCTTCAGGTATCCAATGTTCGCTTTGTAAGGAATGTTTACCATTGTGACGTGTGCGGCAATGATGCTGATGCGTGGCTTGAATATGCGGCTGCGCTCTGCCATTAGTTGCAGTAGGGTCAAAGAGTCCTTGCCGCCGGAGAGTGCCACAAGAATTTTGTCGCCGTCCTCAAGCATGGAGTATCCTATCGTGGCACGTCCGAACTGCTTGTTTATCCTTTTGTACAGCATCTGCTGTGCGGTGAATTTGGGCATCTTGATGTCGTTTTTCGGTTTTGCGCCGCGAAGTTAATAAATTAACTTCTCTTGGAGCTTTATGACATGCCTCTTTTTTTAAGTTGCATGTAAATTTGCTCTCCTATTTCCCCTTGTTATCTTAAAATAACTAAAAAAAAGGCTCATGGTTACGTTTTTTGTAAAAACTTCGTATATTTGAAAATCAAATGAAATTGGAAAATGAAAAAATTATATCTGTTCATACTCATTTCAATGCTCGCGACGTCGATTTCTGCGCAGAGCCGTACGGCTGCAAAGAAACTGTTCGATGCAGGCAATTTCGAGGAGGCGAAGCCTATGTTTGCCAAACTTCTCAAGGGTAATCCCAAGAGTGGCGAATATAACTATTGGTATGCGGCATGCTGCATGGAGACCGGCGATACTGTCGAGGTGGGCGAGATGCTGGAATATGCAGTCAAGCGCAAGGTTGCCAATGCCAACCGTTATCTGGGCGATTACCTTTTCGGTAAAATGGATTTTCCGCGTGCCTCGGAGTGCTACGATACTTACCTTGAAAAACTGACCGACGATTCCTTGCGTATTGTCTATTCAAAAAAGTCTGTGAAGGCACGTAATGCGGCACGCATGGTGATGAACACGCGCAATATATGTGTCGTGGACAGTTTTGTGGTCGACAAGGATGAGTTCCTTTCGGCCTATAATATCGGTGAAGATGCCGGTGTGATAGCCAAGAGTTCCGACTATTTCGATGATGAGGAACTTTCCGGTTATGTGAATGAGACAGAACGTGGTCTTGACATGTTTTTCTCCGATTTTGAGCATGAGAGTGAAGGTGCTCTTGTCAAACTATATCATAATACAAAGGAGGGAGACGAGTGGGGAAGCGCCCGACAACTCGAGGGATTTGATACCTATGGCAACGACAACTATCCGTTTATGAGTCCCGACGGTGTGACGCTCTATTTTGCGAGCGACGGAGACGGATCTATTGGTGGATATGACATATTCATGACAAGAATGGACCCGGAGGACGGTACATTCCTGCGTCCCGACAATATCGGTATGCCGTTCAACTCTACGGCCAACGACTATATGTTTGTCATCAATGAGGTGGCAGGTCTCGGATGGTTTGCTTCGGACCGTAACCAGCCCGAAGGGTCGGTATGCGTATATCTGTTTGTCCAGGGTGAGGATGCATCCGATAAGTATGATGCCGATGTTTTAGGATATGACAGGATGTTGCAGTATGCGCTTATATCTTCTGTTGCCGATACGCAGACCGATGCCGAGGTGGTGCGTAAGGCCCGTCAGCAGCATGCCATGCTTTTGTATCTGAAGGCCGACGAGGAGCGTCAGGGTGATTTCCTTTATGTGATTGACGATACGCGTGACTATACCAAGGTCGGCGATTTCAAAAGCGATAAGGCACGTAAGATGTTCACAGATTGGCAGGCGCGTTCAAAGAGATTTGCATCGGATGTGGAAGTGCTTGAAAGAGAGCGCGATGCATACGCATCGGCAGGTAAGGCCGAGAAGCAGCGCATGACCCAGGGCATCCTTGCCCTTGAGAGGACACTTGAGACAGAGCAGGTTGAACTGGAGCGCATGGAAATGGAAATAAGGCGTCTTGAACAGCAGGAATTGTATAAATGATAAAATATTGATATTTATGGAAATAGTAGTAACTGTAATGTTGGTGCTCCTGGCTACGGTCCTTATGACTGCCGAGATAGTCTTTGTACCCGGTGTAGGTATCAGTGGAGTGTTGGGTGTGCTGGCAATGCTCTCGGCCGTGGTATATGCCTTCTATTGTGTGGGCAACATCGCCGGATGGATAACGATTATTGTACTTGGCTTTATACTTGTGGCCTTGTTCATGTGGGCACTTTACGGCAAGACGCTTGACAAGATGGCTCTCAAGAAGAACATCAGTTCAAAGGTGGAGAATTTCAAGGCTTCCGATTTCAAGCCGGGTGACCGTGGCGTGGCAAAAACACGTCTTACACTCATCGGCGAGGCTTTGATCAATGGTCAGGTAGTTGAGGTGAAGTCCGAGACCGGTTTCATCAACGAGAAGGATGAGGTTGAGGTTGTGCGTGTCACTGCCGGGACTATCTATGTGAAGAAGGTTGGTGAGGAGTGATGCTTCGTCTGTTTTCAAGAAAATGTTTAAAATAATAATTTGACTATTATGTTAGAAGAACAGTATGTTTTAATGGGAATTGTGGTAGGTGTCATTATCCTGCTCGCAATTGTGTTGCACTATGTGCCGTTTGTGCTTTGGCTCTCGGCCAAGGTTTCAGGAGTTCAGATATCTTTGCTTCAGTTGTTCCTGATGCGAATACGTAATGTGCCGCCCGGTGTTATCGTGCAGGCAATGATTGAGGCTCACAAGGCAGGGCTTGAGAATATCACCCGTGACAGTCTCGAGGCGCACTATCTTGCCGGAGGTAATGTCGAGAGGGTAGTGCACGCGCTTGTCTCTGCTTCAAAGGCGAACATTGAACTATCGTTCCAGATGGCAACAGCCATTGACCTTGCCGGCCGCGATGTGTTCGAGGCTGTGCAGATGTCGGTAAATCCCAAGGTGATCGATACTCCGCATGTTACTGCTGTGGCAAAGGACGGTATTCAGCTCATTGCCATTGCCCGTGTTACCGTGCGTGCAAATATCAAGCGTCTTGTGGGTGGTGCAGGTGAAGATACTGTACTTGCCCGTGTAGGCGAGGGTATTGTCTCTTCAATCGGTTCTTCGGAGAACCACAAGGCTGTGCTCGAGAACCCCGATTCAATCTCCAAGCTTGTGCTTAGCAAGGGCCTTGATGCGGGTACTGCATTTGAGATTCTATCTATTGACATTGCCGATATCGATATAGGCAAGAACATCGGTGCTGCACTGCAGATAGACCAGGCCAATGCCGACAAGAACATTGCTCAGGCAAAGGCTGAGGAGCGCCGTGCGATGGCTGTTGCTCTTGAGCAGGAGAACAAGGCTCGCGCACAGGAGGCACGTGCACATGTTATCGAGGCAGAGGCTGAGGTGCCTAAGGCTATGGCTGAGGCATTCCGTAGCGGCAATCTCGGTATCATGGACTATTACCGCATGAAGAATATTCAGGCCGACACAGCCATGCGTGACAACATTGCAAAGGAATAATACGTTTGTATATAGTGAGTTGATACGTTGATGTTGAACTAAAATGGAATTGTTATGAAACGTTATTTCGCTCCTTCGGAGTTGCTCATTGAGCCCAACGGGGCAGTCTATCATCTTGGAGTAAAGCCGGAACAGTTGGCCGACAAAGTGATTCTTGTGGGTGACCCCGGGCGTGTGCCCTTGGTGGCATCGCATTTCAGCGAACAGGAGTGCGATATACAGCACCGTGAGTTCCGTACCATCACCGGTACATATAATGGGAAACGCATTACCGTTGTCTCTACCGGCATCGGTTGCGACAATGTCGATATTGTAATGAACGAGATTGATGCCCTTGCGAACATCGATTTTTCGACTCGTTACGAGAAGGATGAGTTCCGCAAACTGCAGCTTGTGCGCATAGGTACTTGCGGAGGTCTTCAGCCTCATACACCGGTGGGAACATATATCTGCTCGGCAAAGTCGGTGGGTTTCGATGGTCTGTTGAACTTCTACGCCGGACGCAACGAGGTTTGCGACCTACCCATGGAGCGTGCACTGCTCAACCACTTGGGCTGGAGCGGCAACATGTGCCAGCCTGCGCCGTATGTCATTGCGGCCGATGAAGAGTTGACAGAACGCATTGCCAAGGATGATATGGTACGTGGCGTTACAATTGCTTGTGGAGGCTTTTTCGGCCCTCAGGGACGCCGTTTGCGCGTGCCACTTGCCGACCCTCATCAGAACGAGAAAATCGAGTCGTTTGTCTATCAGGGCCAGCAGATAACCAACTTTGAGATGGAAAGTTCTGCACTTGCCGGCCTTGCAGCGCTTATGGGGCATCAGGCAGTAACAGTGTGCCTTGTGATTGCCAACCGCCGTGCAAAAGAGGCCAACGTGGACTACAATGTCAAGATGGACGAACTTATAAAGACTGTGCTCGAACGCATCTGATGGAATGTTTGAGGGCATCCCCGTAGTCCGGTGGAACGGTAGGGATTAAGGTCTTTAGAGCCCTTAGAGTCCTAAATGGGCGGCTTGCAAACTGATTTGTATAACAATGAGCAACAAGGCACATGCCTTGTTGCTTTGATAAAGATAATAACCAATGAGTGAAACGATCTGTGCGCTTGCCACATCGCAGGGCGGAGCGCTAAATGTGATTAGAGTGTCGGGCAGCAGTGCCTTTGAGATTGTGTCGGGCATCTTTGTTCCAAAGAGGGGGATGTCATTGGAGGAACGTAGGAGTCATACCGCTGTTTTCGGAGACATCTGTACCGATGGCAATGAAGTGCTCGATGAGGTTCTGCTCACCATCATGCGTGCGCCGCATAGCTACACGGGTGAGGATACCATTGAGATAAGTTGCCATGCTTCGCCTTATATCACCCAGCAGATACTTTTGGCTCTGCTCGACCGTGGAGCGCGTCAGGCGGCACCGGGTGAGTTTACCATGCGTGCTTTCCTCAATGGCAAGATGGATCTGAGCCGTGCCGAGGCTGTGGCAGACCTTATCGCGTCCGCTTCAAAGGCATCGCACAGGCTTGCAATCAATCAGCTTAAAGGTGGCTTTAGTAACGAGTTAGGTGCTCTTCGCGATAAATTGCTTCAACTTGTCTCGCTCATGGAACTGGAACTAGACTTCAGCGAAGAAGATGTCGAGTTTGCCAACCGTGGTGAGCTTCTGGAATTGTGCGGAGAGGTCGAGACTGTAATGTCCCGTCTTGCTTCATCCTTTAGTGTAGGCAATGCGGTTAAAAATGGTGTGCCTGTGGCAATTGTGGGCGAGACAAATACAGGCAAGAGCACCCTGCTTAATGCACTGCTGCACGAAGAGAGAGCCATCGTGAGCGACATCTGCGGAACGACACGCGACACTGTGGAAGGTGTAATGAATCTCAGTGGTGTGACATTCCGTTTCATTGATACAGCCGGCCTGCGTGAGACACACGATGTTATTGAGCGCATAGGCATTGAACGCACTCTGGAGCAGCTAAAGAAGTCTTCGATAGCCCTGTGGCTCATTGATCCAACAGCCGATTACGGACAGATAGAGGAGATTGCTGCCAAACTGTTGCCCGTATGTCGTGGCAAGAAACTTGCAGTGCTTGTGAACAAATGCGATGCCGTTGACCCCATAACCCTTTCAAGAATGATGGAGTGGGGCAAGGCAATGGTAGAAAGATACGGGCAGGATGCAGAGTGGGAAAATCGCGATTTATGGGCAATCTCTGCCCGCCAAGGAACGAACCTGGACAAACTCGAAGAGTTCCTTGTACGTAGCGCCGCCCTCCCGGCAATATCCACAGGAGATGTCGTGGTCACCAACGTAAGGCACTACGAAGCCCTCGTCCGCGCTCTTGATAATATAAGGGAAGTAAAGCAAGGCCTTGCCGACGGCATCAGCGGCGACCTAGTCAGCGAACCCCTCCGCGCTGCCATCCGCAACCTCTCCGAAATAGTCGGCGAAGTAACCAGCGATGAAGTCCTCGGGAATATATTCGCCAACTTTTGCATCGGGAAATAAGTTGTTGATAATTAAAACAATATTATACCTCAATAGTGCTGTTATTGCGCCATTGAGGTATATTTGTTAAATAAGGCTGGTCAAGTTATGGAAATGTTCTCAATATGGTTGTACGACTACAACCTTTTTTATTGTTTGCTGCAATAATTTCTGTTTAAAAGATATGAATTGACACTAAAGAATGAAGACCTGAGACTGTATCAATGGCTTGTCATCCTGACAGAGCGAAGCGACGGAAGGATCTCTTATTTTTGGTTTGCCACAACACTCTCCTAGTTCTTGTGATTTCTCGTCACTTTTGAGCTATATCTTGAACAACAAAAGAAAAAATCCTTCCTTTTCTGTTCAAAATATTATCTATTTTCACATTTCCCAGACGAAAAAGAGACTTATTTTCACATTATCACGCTTATTTTTATCCTGTATTTTCACATTTTCCATATCATTTTTGGCTCTATAAATCATATTTTCCCGAATAAGCGTGAAACTTCTCGTTAAAGTAGGGAGAAAATGTTAAATAATAGCGCCTGCACCACTATACGATGCAGACGCTATTTTATACTCCCCGCTTCTTATCAGAATACGATAGATATTCAGTTATATAATTATCGCTTATAACTAACAATAGTCATCTATGCTATCACCTCCAGTCCACTCTAAACCTTGAGCTAAGGTAAATCGTTTTCTTGCACCATCTTCTGCAAAAAATGTTCCTATACTCTCATGAATGATTTTATCGTCAGATATATATATCTTTGAAAGGGCATATGGCTTAAATCCGCCCTCATTAACACTGAAAACAAGGATAGAGTTATTATCATCTATGTATGCCTTATCAACTATTTTCTGAAAATCAGGCTTATCATTACCATAATACAAAGTGGAGTTGTAATTACATCCAATAATCAAATTATTAAAATATTCTGTGATAGTATTGTTGCTTACTTCTGATGGACAACATAAAAAATCTGTTGGAGTTTTCCATCTTTTCTGCCATGCAACAGCTGGAGATTTAGCTTGTACTAATTCAGGCTCAAATGATTCAATGGAAACTCTTTCCTTCTCCTTTGAAACCTGTTCTAATTCTTTATATGGCTTTCTTAATGACCTAGTCATTCTTTCCCATTCCTCACTAGATACATTTCCTTGAGAATTGTATTGGTCGTTATTTGAATTATCCATATTAGGTTTACTTACCTGATGTAATGAAGATGTGTGTATTTCAGGAATTCGCTCACTAAATATCATTTCACTCATTTTACCCCCAGCCAATGGTTTGGGTTTTGCAACCTGTTCTTCCCAATATTGTTTGATATTATTATACGCTGTAGTAGCTTCTTCTCTTGTGACGGTACGCATCCACTCTAAAGATGGTTCTCCGATAAGGCGTTCTCTCAGAATGCTAGGATTTTCAATAAAAGCTTCAATACTTCCACAAATGTAGATTATCTTATTTCGGGTAATTTCGTTGTTCAAAGCATTTTCCAAACGAGTAAACCAACGCAAGTTTTCTACTCGATTATTGCAACGATTAGTATCAATATGGTCAACAACATATACCTTAGAATCTCGTGCTCCAAGAAATGCTGTAGCAACAATAATATGAACCCTATGCTGACCGAGCATCATATAACCGTTATGTGAATTCTTTACGCCAAAAGTCCACACACCATCATCTCTACGAGGCTTCTTACCCTCACGCAGATGTCGCATTACCGCACCATTATTACGCACAGAGTAGTGTTCTTCTTTATAAATACACTCTTTAATATCTGTATAGTCATTAAGCATAATTTAATTGAATTTGTTGTCAGCAAAATTAAAGCACATTTTTGACAATTATCGTCAATTGACAATAAAAATACCAATAGCAATATCTTGAACAATAAAAGAAGTGTTCCTTCCTTTTCTGTTCAAATATTATCTATTTTCACATTTCCCAGACGAAAAAGAGACTTATTTTCACATAATCCGCGCTGTAAAGAAGCGGTGTTTTCACATTTCCCCATCGTTTTCGGTTCTGAAAGCTAAATGGGCTATTTTATGTGTTTTGTCGTTTACAATCGATAAAACCGCAACTTTTGCATATGAGATAATTATTGATGCTTGAGAATTTGGATAGAGTCTATTATGATGATTACGTTACCTTGCAGAATCAACTATTTGGTGGCGTAATTGTAATAATAATGAGAGAATATCAATATCTTTGCACTCTGATAATGTGATTGTTGATTTTATGAGAAATTTAAGTAAAAAAGCCCTTATTGGTTATCCGGCCGGAATAATCACGGGCATAACATACGGTCTCAACCCGCTGTTCGGAATGCCGCTGATGAACAACGGTGCGGCCATAGAGTCAATCCTGTTCTTCCGTTATGCATTTGCAGTTGTAATCCTAGGTGTGTTCCTTTGGCTCACAAAACAGAGTTTCAGGATTACAGCAAAGCAGACCGCTGTGCTGCTGGTGCTGGGCTTGCTCTACACTGCAAGCAGTCTATTCCTCTTCGAGGCATACAACTATATCGCCTCGGGATTGGCTACCACGCTAATATTCCTTTATCCTGTGCTGGTGGCTGTTATTATGGTCTTTCTGGGTGTCGTGCCTTCGTGGCCCGTATGGCTTGCCATAGCAGCTACATTCGGCGGTGTACTTATTATGACACAAGGCAGCAGCGGCGAGTCGATAGATCCCGTCGGTGTCCTGTTGTCGCTTGGCTCGGCACTGGTCTATGCGCTCTTTATCGTCATCATCAACCGCAGTAAGGCTATTGCCGACATATCCAACTCACTGCTTACCTTCTATGCCCTGACAGTAGGCGCAATCGTATTTCTTGGGAAGATCGCCCTCTCCAACACTGCTATCACGGCAGGCATCGAGGGAGGGGCGGCATGGCTCAATCTTATAGGCCTTGCGCTGCTGCCGACAGTCGTCTCCACCGCATCTCTTGCCATAGCTACACGCAACATAGGTGCAACAAAAGCGTCAGTGCTGGGCGTGTTCGAGCCCATAACGGCAATCCTTGTCGGAACAGTGATGTTCGGCGAGCCACTCACCACAAACATCATGATTGGCATCTGCATTGCAATTCTGGCAGTCACATTTATGATTTCAGTAACAAAGAGATAGCAACATCGGAATAAACATATACAAGCGGCTGAGGAATAATCGCCTTCTCCATAATTTGTTTCTTTTTATTCGGCCTGACAAGTGTACTCCCTCATCAGAGACATCTACAGAGCATTTGTCCAGAGGGTATTAGAATTTTCGGATAGTATCGGAAAAATGCTCTCTATTCAGCAACTGTTTTATCGCGATAACGGGAGGCTATATTCGTTATTTGAAAAGTTTATGCATCATAACATGAATAATTAACTAATGTGTACAATTGTCCGTTGTATTATTTTACAAGGTGTGCGATATTTGCGAGGATAATATACGGAAATGGATGTAATATGCGGTAATTGCGTATTTGTTCCATCTTTTTATTAAGAAAACACATTATGTCTTTACAGGAAAATTTAGGAAGAACAATTGTCCGCTTGCGCCGTGGAAAGGGCTTTTCGCAAGAGGCATTTGCCAATGAAGCCGGCATCGACCGCCGATATATGAGTGATATTGAGAATGGAAAACGAAATATCTCAATTGATATTCTTGAGCGTATATGCAACAAACTCGGCATGAAGATGAGCGAGTTGTTTGTCGAGGTGGAAAAGGGGTGAATGCATTATAGGAAAACGATTAATTTAGAATTATGTTCAATAGATACTTTCATGGCGACACAATAGAGGGATTTCTTGCTATGCCGGATGTGCAGATTATTGGTGGTCTAACCACAGCGCACACCTTGTTGCACGCTTCATTGCAGGGCTTGCAAGCAGAAGCATGGCGCGAAGAGATTTCGCTTTTGAAAGAAATCCTTGCTCCATACATAGGTCGAGGCCATATCTACTTTGAATACACCATTCCGCGAATGGGTCGTCGTATTGACGTTGTATTGCTGCTTGATGGCGTAGTGCTTTTGTTGGAGTTTAAGGCATTCAACGAGCAATACACCAAAGCGGACATAGCGCAAGTATGGGACTATGCGCTTGACCTGAAAAACTTCCATGAGCAGAGTCATAATCGCCCGATTGTGCCAATATTGGTTGCGACCGAAGCTGTCAAGGTTGCCCCTGATTTTATTCCTTTTGACGATAAGGTTTTCTATCCTATACTAACCAACCGCGAACAGCTCGCTTCGACTATCGCTGAGGCGTTGCTATTCTGTGATAAAGACAGCTCCGGGGATGATGCATTGTGGGCGATTAGCCGTTATTCACCAACTCCGACCATCATTGAGGCGGCAAGCGCACTTTACAACAACCACTCTGTTGAAGATTTATCACGTTCCGATGCTTCGGCTGAGAATCTCACAACCACCTGTGGATTTATTTCGTCAGTCATTGAACGCGCAAAGAGTGAGCATTTCAAGGCAATATGCTTTGTAACGGGTGTACCGGGCGCAGGAAAAACTCTTGTAGGTTTAAATATCGCAACACAGCAGTTTGAAAAGGACGATGTTGCAGTCTATTTGTCTGGAAACTTCCCGTTGGTACAGGTGTTGACCGAGGCCCTTGCGCGCGACAAGAAGCGTCGCATGGCGGAGAAGGGCGAGAGGATCGCTATTGGCACAGCTCGTTCGGAGGTTAAGACCTTTATACAGATGATTCACCATTACCGCGATACTTGTTTGGAGGGAACAAAGGTTGTGGATGGTCATATCGTGGCAGATGAGGAGTACTTTCTCAATCCGAAAAACCTTAAAAAGTCATTCGTGCCAGTGGACCATGTTGCAATTTTTGATGAGGCACAGCGTGCATGGACGAAGGATGCTCTTGAAAACTTTATGAGTCGCAAGAAGGGATATCCAAACTTCCCATATTCCGAGCCGGAGTATCTTATTTCGTGTCTCGACCGCCACGATGATTGGGCTGTCGTTGTATGTCTTGTAGGTGGTGGACAGGAGATCAACACCGGAGAGGCCGGTATCAGTGAGTGGATAGAGTCGCTTAACCGCGAATATAAAGATTGGCATGTGTTTATCTCAGACCGACTACACGATGCTGAGTATGCAGCCGGTCGCTCATTGGAGCTGCTGTCAGAACATAAATATGTGGAGTTTGAACCCTCATTGCATTTGGCTGTTTCAATGCGCTCGTTCCGTGCGGAGAATCTTGCTAAGTTTGTACACGAGCTACTGGATAGAAATGTTGAAGGTGCTCAAGAGGCATACCAGACACTCGATAAATATCCAATCGTGCTGACACGTTCGCTCGATAAGGCAAAGCGATGGTTGAAGGAGCATGCGCGAGGTACGGAGCGATATGGAATGATAGTGTCTTCACAAGCCGAACGATTGAAGCCATTAGCTATTGATGTACGCTTTAAGCCTGATGTGGTGCATTGGTTTTTGGATGATGCAACAGACGTGCGCTCGTCATTCTATTTAGAGGATGTGGCTACAGAGTTTGATGTGCAGGGCTTGGAGCTCGATTGGTCGTGTGTCGTTTGGGATGGTGATTTTAGATACACTCCCAATGGCTGGTCTCACCACTCATTCTGCGGTGACAAGTGGCAGAACATCAACAAACCAGAACGCAAAGCCTTCCAGAAGAACGCTTACCGCGTACTACTCACCCGTGCTCGACAGGGCATGGTCCTCGTTGTCCCCGAAGGCAACCCGGAGGATCCAACGCGCAACTCCGCTTACTACGACTCGACGTATGAGTATTTGAAGGAGATAGGAATAACTATATTATAGAATGTGGAAAACTTTATTACATAGCCAGAATGATGTTGTTTGATGTATCAGAGTAATCGTTCCTGGGTTAATCTCTTGCCCAGGTGAGGTAATATCTATGGATGAGATATCTAAAATGTATATAATATAATCACATATGGATGAAATAAGAAAATTGATAAACTCCTGTATATCTATTCTTAAATCAATGAGAATTGATTATAACACCACCATTGGTCCAAGGACTAATGCGTTAATGTTAGAGGTGAGAAAATTAATTCCATTGTTGGAAAAGGAACAACCACATATAGCCAATATCCTAAAACAATCATTGGGCAATATAGTTTCTAATCAAATATATATTAATGCATATGTTTTTGGCGATGTACGAACTGCTTTAAAGATTCTTGACAACATATATTCAAATACCAATGATAATGAATCAAACAGACATGGCAAAAAAATCTTTATCAGCCATTCATCTAAAGATAGAGATATTGTTGAGAAGTTTGTTGATCATATATTATTACTAGGTATTGGCTTATCAACTGAAGATGTTTTTTGTACATCCATAGAAGATTTGGCAATCAGAAATGGAGAAGATATAAGAAATCACATACATGCGAATATTCAGAATGCGGACTTTTCTATTTTATTAATCTCTAACAACTATAAAAATAGCGAAATTTGCATGAATGAAATGGGAGCAGTTTGGGCGTATAATAATAATGTGCGATATTATTTATTGCCAGATTCAAATTTTGATACAATTGGCTGGTTGTGTAACCCGAATCAGGCAGAGAAACGATTTAACTCTATTGCTTTGGATGCCTTAAAATTAGAACTATCTAATTAACGTGAGTTCGATATAAGAATTTTAATTTGCATTAAAATTAACTCGTTGAAAATTAGGAGAATAGCGATAAAAGTTGTAACTTTAGGTGTCCAATCAAAAGATTTACAACCACTTACCGCTATGTTCTCCGAGGATAAA
>JAFQEZ010000076.1 GCA_017398805.1 Bacteroidaceae bacterium
CACAATTGCAGATATTGCCGTGGCTGTAAACGCAGGGCAGATAAAGACCGGTTCAATGAGCCGCAGCGAGCGCACTGCCAAGTATAATCGACTGATACGCATTGAAGAGGAGTTGCAAGGCACGGCACGTTATGGAGTATAATATTGCCGACAACGGCAAGGTCCGACCGCAACGGCAATATGCTTGATGTAAATGCCAATCCAAGAGACCTTGATGCTTTTGAAAACCTTATAAAAGCGTTGTAATTATAGGAGTTTTGTAATACGTAAAAAAGTGGAGCCTTATGTATTGCTCCACTTTTCTATGCGTTCTTGAATTACCGTTTTTGGCAATCGGGCATTGATATTCATTAAATTCTGTATCTTTGTTATCGCTAATTGAGGTGAGAGTATTTTTGTTTCTACCAAATAGTCAAATACATATACAATGCCTTTAACAGTCACATTTGTTTCTATAGCTTTTTTACGTAGCTGCCCATCGCCTGTTAGCAATACATAGTTGTTAATCTTTGCATAATGCCACACAGCACAATCTGTAATAGACACATTACCACCGGCTCTGCTCTGTAAATCGATAATGTCAATCAGTTCCTTCGTGTCAAAATTTTGAACTTTCAATTTACCATTCTTGATAAACTCGTTTATGGCCTTGAGTTGTTCAGGTTCTTTTAGTTCATTGACGACAAAATCAACTGTATGCACTGTTATCGGTAATTCAAAGAATTCTTCCAACAATCCTATTGAGTAAAGATCTATGAATATATTTGTGTCATTTACTACAATTTCCATCCTATACCAAGTTTAGCTGATTTCTGATTGCATTTACTGGAATATTCAACAGCGAGCTTGCTTTTGATATAGAAATAATTTCGCTTGCCAAAGCACGATATACTAAACGTACGAAGCGATTGGATTCTTCTTGTTTATAACGACTTTTTTCTACCTCTTCTTTGAATCTTTTAGTTTGGTTCTTCTTGATGCAGAAAGTTCTGTATCGAGCATCGGTTATAATATTCAGTTCTTTTGCTTTGTACATCAAAGCATCAATGGATATTCCAAATTGAAACTGAATATCCTGTAGCTCTTGCAATGAAATATCCTTTCGGTTCATGCCAATTTTTTGAATGAATACGCTTTTGGAGATAAGCATTTCATTTGCAAATAAGTTGCAAAAACTTTCAATTCGCTTTTCGTCTATTGAATTGTCAAAGTTGAGAAGCAAATGTCCCAATTCATGCAATGCAGTGAAACGTTTGCGTTCACTATCGAAATTCTTATTGAGTACAATTACAGGATTTTTACCATTAGCATATCCGCTTAATCCGTCAAAACTATCAGGTGCATCTATCTCAATAACTTTTATTTTGTTTTCCTCCAGAATTTCGATAAGGTTATTGATGCCATCCTCACCAAGTTTCCATTCTTCTTTAATTCGGGCAACTAAGGGGAAAATATCATATTCTCCTTGAATCAAGACATTATCATATACCGACTTAAATTCAGTTTGTATATCAATGATAGATTCTATTTCAAAATAACGTTCTAATTTATCTCTAACTAATTCTTTGATAGTGTCTATTTGTTTTGCACCCAATTTTGACTTTTTGCGAAATTCAACGTTGTCAATAGACACAGCAATAGGGCGAAAGAAGTAATCAATGCTTACTCCTAACGCATTTGACAAAATAATCAGAGACTTGCTATCAGGCATCATTTTCCCGGTCTCATATTTTGAAATGGCTTGTTTGCTGAGTGCAAAGCTCGCCTTTTCACAAAGGGAGTCCATTGATAGCCCTTGCATTATGCGTGCCTGTTTTAATCTTATTGGAAATATCTCTTTCATGGTTTTATATTATGGGTTTACAAAAATAACAAGAATAATTTATTTGTAAACTATCAAATTGCCATAAATTTAATATTTTAACATTTGTGCAAGCGAGCGAAATATCAATCTCGCTTGAATGTTTTATCGCGAGTGCAGCCGAAAATCGACAATAAAATAAAGAAATAATACAGATGTTGACCCAGCCCTATGGATTGCATTGCATAATTTTGTACTGTAAGGTTGTAACAAATTGGCAACTCATCCGTCTTATAGGTATAAACATTCGCTTTATATGCTATATTAACATTTATTAACAGGGGGGGGTAAAACTGTTAGCCGATATTATTATAATTGCAAAAATTAAACCGATTCAAAATAAACCGAATAATATGAAAAAACTATTTTTAACCTTAATCGTTGCATTTGTAACGATATCTGTCAGTGCACAGGAGGCAGGGCTGTCAAGAGACAGTGTGACAATCAGCTTCCAGTTGGCCAGCAAGGCCGCAGGAGAGAAAGCTACACTTATTTTTTCCGATTACACAGCTTGCGATGTGGTGGATCTTAACCCAGTTACGGACAAGGAAGGAAAGTGGAGTGTCAAGTTGCCCGCAGACCGCACTATACATATACAGTTGTGGGATGACAATAAAATAGAGGGTGTTGTGTGGGGAGCACTTAATCTTTTTTGCCGCCCCGGAACAAGAGCCGAAATCCTGCTCGATGACATAAATGACAGATGTATATTCAGCGGTGAGAACGCTGCTGCCCATAACGCACAAGTTGAACATCCTTTAAAGATAGCCAACTTCCACGGCCATATGTTCGGAATGGATATAAACGATGCAGCTCAACATATACGCGATATATACAAGAACAATATGTATAATATTGACACGCTTTATGCTTCTAATCCCAGCCTGCCCGAAAGCTATGTTGAGTCCTTACGGCAAATGGCACGTTATGGTTATGCGTTTGATATGACACAGAATATTCAAGGACATTTTGTTGAGTCAATAGGTACTATTCTTGAACAGGGTGGTAATACATTGCCCGATGAATATGTTGCAATGTTCCGCGAGGTTGAAACAGAGGAATTGCTGTGCCCAAAAACACATCTCCCAATCGATGCCCTTAAATATTTTAGAGATGTACATGCTTTAGAGTATTATATACAAGTCGGTATCATCAGTGAAGTTCCGGAGGGAGTGACAGATAGCAAATTACACTCTTTTTCTACAAAGTGTTCTGTCATTGATGCAATTAATGCATCAGATGAAATAAGGCAGATAATGAAAGCTGCTTCTTTCCTGACAGTATGCGGGCAAGATGTTACTCCTGAAAGAAAAAGGAAATTGCAGGAAGAGTTGAATCCCAAGACATTCTCCCTGTTGCAGGGATATATCGACAGCAAAAAGGTTAATTTTGAAAGTGCCTCGGAGGAGGAGATTACAGCTCTTGCGGAAATGCCGATGGACAGTATCGTCAATGGCAAGGATATATTCCAGAAACTGATAGCTCCTTATCGTGGGCGTGTCATATATGTAGATATATGGGGTACCTGGTGTGGCCCATGTCTCCAGGAAATGCAGTTCTTGCCTCAGCTGCACGAAGAACTGAAGAACTTGCCGGTGACTTATATGTATCTTGCCAACAATTCCCCCGAAGAGCTGTGGGGCAAGGCTACAAGGCGTTTTGGGCTTGAAGGTACAGACTGTGTGAACCTTCGTCTGCCCGATGCCCAGCAGAGTGCTGTAGAGGAATACCTCGGCGTACAGGGATTCCCAACCTTCCTGCTTGTTGCTCCCGACGGTACTGTTTACAGCAACAAAGCACCACGTCCCAGTTTCCCAACAAGTGTTCGTGAAGCAATACAGGAAATGTTGAAATAATAGAGAACAGATTATAAGAAGTTTAAACCTGACATACAATGAGAAAGAGATTATCGACATTACTGTTTGCGCTTATCAGCCTATGTGGCTTTGCACAGGAGTGCATAGACTATAACAAAAAACTACATTGTCACATTGAGGGCGAGGTAAAAGAGAGTACTTTTACACGTATATTACTCATGATTGGTAACGGCGACCCAAGAGTAGTACCGGTCGATACTATCTGGGTTAAGGATGGGCATTTCTCTCATGACCTTTATATCGACGAACCTGAATTCTATCAGCTGTTTGCTTGTGAGGATTACAACAATGGTTGTTGGATGACATTGGATTTCTTTGCCGAGGAGGGAGATGTTTATGCTACATTTTACGGTTATGCAATGGACAACTCTCCTCGTCCTACACTGCATTCGGAGACACCACTCAACAAAGAGTTGCTTGCCTATAACAAAAGTATAGAAGAGAGATTCTACATTCCAATGAGACAAGAAGAGGAGGTTTTAGAGAAGGCAGGCAAACTTTTGACCGTTGAGGGGGCTGCACTCAAGAAACTGTACGATGAATGTGAAGACCGCGATTCGTTAAATAGCCTTAGCGAGAAAATAGAGCTGTTAGAAAAAGAAAACCGCCTTTATACGCCGGAATACAAGGCATTTATGGCGAAAGGAAAAGAGTTAAGAAAAGAGATGTATGTATATGAACTTGACTACATCACGAACAACCCGAACCTGGTAGGACTTTATCTGCTCGACCAGGTAAGATACAGGCTTTATAACAAGGACAATGCCACCAAACAGCCATACGTGGATGTGTTCAAGCGTGTGTATGATGCCAGGTATCCCACAAATAATATGGCAATAGCCTTGCGGAATTGGGTGTCATCGATGGATGTGCGTGTAGGCTCACGAATAATTGACTTTACTCTTCCTGACCTCAATGGAGCAAAACACACCCTTTCAAAAGAGATTGAGGGGAAGATTGCCATTGTTGACTTCTGGGCATCGTGGTGTGGTCCTTGCAGACGGACGTCTATGAGCTTCATTCCATTGTACAACAAATACAAGGATAAGGGATTCACTGTCGTTGGAGTGGCAAGCGAACTGGATAGTGAAGATATGCGGCTTGCAGTGGAGAAAGATGGTTACCCGTGGCTGAACCTGCTCGCACTGCGAGGTGTGGACAATATTTGGGAACGGTACGGCATTAGGGGTGCCGGAGAGGTGTTCCTTGTAGATAAAGACGGAACTATTCTTGTAATAGGAGCAACCGCCGAGGAGGTAGAACAGATACTAAAAGAAAGATTATAATTTAACGTGAGTTCGATATAAGTTCAACCGAATCGCGAATCTGTCATCCCGATACGCAGTGAGGGATCTCTAAAACAACTTATGAGATATCTCCCATACGGTCGATATGACATCTGCGCTGAGTATTATAGTTCATTACCATAAAATACAATGAAAAAACTATTTTTAACCCTAATCGTTGCATTTGCCACCATTAGTGGCTTTGCACAGGAGAAAATTTCTGTAGCTTTAGACGAGGGCATATTTCATAGTGGAAATGTCGTATTGAAGGGGTGTTTCAAAGGCTATCCGCAGGATTCGCTTCCAAAACAGATACTTGCCATGGTGCGTAACTATTTTACAATGGAAGAGGATAACCAGCTTGTTGAGGTCAACGCCGACGGCACATTCTGCGGTAAGGTGCACGTTCCGCACGGGCAGATGTGTATGGTAGATGCGGGTGTAACACAAATAGGTCCATTCCTTTTTCCAGGCGATACAATAGAGGTGCTGTTTGCTCCCTCGGGAATAAAATATGTGCCAAACAGCAGTATGAACAGCATGCTGGGCGAACGTTCTCTTTTGGAAGAAAATAAACGTTACGGGAAAAGTCCTTATGGCGATTTGAGCAATCCATACCCTTATACTGTGAATGGGAATAAGGACAGTGTGCAGCTTTATATTGAACGTAACATGGAGGTTATGGAACAGGTAGCTGCAGACATTGCAAGTGGTGCATTTGACATCCCTGCCGATTTTCCTCCGCTTTTGTGTGAGATTGTAAAGAACGATGCGATGCTTGTGGGTCTCACCAATATTGCTTGGGCAATATGCAGGTATAACACCAATATGAATATTGTTGAGACCGACACATTAAGTGGTAACTCTGTTGCGCGCCCTAATGAGGATTTTGTACCTCTTGACCTTGAACCGGTAAAGGCTTTCTTTGCCAAACACGAAAAACAATTGTTCGATAATCCGCTTCTGCTTTTCCACAATGTGCAGTTCTGGCTTCCCTTGAATCTTCTCCAGTTCTCAGTCTATTGGCAAATGATGACTCATGTATATATCCCAGCCAAAGACAAAGAGGAATATTACAGGAACGACAGGGCGGAATTGTTTGCAGACAGCCAATTTGCTGCATTGCAAGAGGTACAGAAGATGTATGGTGTTTCACCCGACTGTTTTCTCTCTCAACTGATGCTTGTAAACCATTTTCCTGCATATGGCTCTGAAGAGGATTTTGATGACAAGGTAAAGGGTTTCTCCCGATTGATAGACAACCCCATTGTCAAGTACCATTTTGAAGAGTTTTGCAAGAGGCAGGGCAAGATGCCGGCAGTAAAGAATATTGCCGACTGTGATGTGGCAAGGCGCTTGTTTTCGGAATACGAAGGGAATGTATTGTTCCTTGATTTCTGGTCTATGGGATGTGCCCCTTGCCGTAAAGGAATGATAGAGCAGAAGCCTGTCGTTGAGCACTTCAAGGGCAAGCCTGTAAAGTTTCTTTATATTGCATCTACAGAAAATGATGACCCTGTGACTGCGCGTGCATGGATGAGTGAAAAAGAAATCGAAGGTGAAGCGCTATTCATTACCCCAAATGACTGGGCTGCATTGATGGGATTCCTGAACTTCTCGGCAACACCGTCAACATTCCTCATTGACACAGACGGCAATGTCGATAATAAGCATTACACAATTCCCGACCTGGAAAAGAGGATAGAGGAACTTTTGAAATAAAGCAATAAACAACATAAACTGAATATGAAAAAACTACTCTTAACCCTAATCGTTGCATTTGCCACCGTTTGTGGCTTTGCACAGGATGTTGAGCCAGCTGATGCTTGTTATTATGAGATAATGGGCGAATTGAAGAATGTACCTGATAGTACCATTATCGAGTTGTCCCGTTTGGAGGATAATCTGATATGGACAATCACAACAGACACCATTATTGATGGCAGATTCCATTTCAGGCTTAAATCTACTAATCTCTCAAAGGAGGAATTGGGACTTGGCTGTTATCATAGCAAGGAGTTCCCAATGATGAGTCTCAGGCTTTGGGCTTCTCCCGGAGACAGTATAAAGGTTACAGGTGACAACACCCTGATTTATACTTGGAGAGTAGAAGGTAACGCACCAGAGAATGCTTCTTGGCAAACATTCCTTAATGATTCACGCGAGTTGTATGATGCTATTCAAAGAGGCCAATTGTACCAATTTGAGATTTGGAAAGAATCAATGCAACTTCCGCAAGAAAAGCAACAGCCATATTGTCAAGAAAAATTTGACAGCATAAGAAATGCGGAATATGCAATGTGCATTCAAATTCAAGCCAATGAAATCCGTAGAATGAAAGAAACGGATGTGGATGCCGTTTGGTTGGACAGGCTATTTTTGTTAGCCGGAAGTTCCAAGTATGAGAAAGACTATCCTTATACTGAAGAGGTTATTGCCTTATACAATAGTTTGACCGAAGAACAGAAACAAGAGAGGTTGGCACAGGATGCATATGCAATGCTCTTTCCGCCACAACACGTTGAAATTGGCAAGGAGATGGCCGATGCAGAGTTCTTCGACCTTGAGGGGAAGAAGCATCATCTTGCCGAATTGAAAGGGAAATACATATTGATTGACTTTTGGTCAAGCGGTTGCACTCCCTGTATTATGGCCATTCCGGAAATGGAGGAACTTGCCACCACCTACAAGGAGAAACTGAACATTGTAAGCATCTGCATCGACAACAAGGATACTTGGAAGATAGCATCGGAGAAACACCGTATGAGCTGGAATAATTGGAATGACCTTAAAGGGCAAAGCGGTATTTATGCTCAATACGAGCTGCGCAGCATTCCCTGCTATACACTAATCTCACCCGAAGGCATTGTTCTTGAACAATGGACCGGTTACCACGAAGACAGCTTAAAACAGAAAGTTGATGAATACATCAATAAGGAATGATTGGTTAGCCAACAAAAGTAAAAGATACATAATGAAAAAACTATTTTTAACCCTATTCGTTGCATTTGCCACTGCAGTATTGCTGTGGGCGTGTAGTAGTTCAAACAGGGTGGTAAGGTTTCCACTTGTGGGTGCATCAAACACAACGATGCTGGTCTTTGAGAAGGTGGAACTGACCGATACTGCTACAGTGCTGACGGTACGTGGTTTCTATACTCCCGAACATTGGATTAAAGTATCTCCAAGCATCCATCTTGTAGCTCAAAATAAGGAATATGAGTTGATTGGCAGTAAGGGTGTTGAGCCTGGCAAGGAGCTATTTATGCCAGAAGATGGTGATTCATGCTTTACGCTAATCTTTGAGCCACTGCCCAATGCATGCAGTGAGTTTGATTTTATTGACGCCGATGCAAAAAATGGTTGGCGTATGTACGGCATTGACCTTACCGGAAAAAGGGATGTGGCTAACCCCACGGGGTTGCCACGTGAACTGAAGTATACCTCCAAAGAGGCAAGTGACACACTGGAGTATGCCTACACATTTGGAGAGACAACGGTAAATATCCACCTGATGGGCTATCGAGAGGGATGCGTCACCGACATGGTATTTCCTGTAAACTCTATGTTTGAGGGGCAGCGTAGCATTGATGTTGAGATAGACCCGGCAACAGGTACAGGCAGTGTAACATTCATGCAATATGGCACAGGATGTGCTTTTCCCGTTGTCAATGGCTGCGGGTATGGGCAGTTCTTTATTGCGCCTAATGAAACAGTTGATCTTTATGTGAACCTTGCCTACATCAACCAGACATTGCAGTACAATTATGAGAACTACAAGAATCTTGCAATAAAGGGATGTTGGACCAAAGGAAGTGTCTACGATGCTCTGAACAATCAGGACTCCGAAGATGTGATAGTATTGCCCGACTCCTTGTCAATAGGTGAACTTATCCGTTATGATATGACTGCCGATGAATTTACCGGCGCACTAATAGATTTCTACCGCGCCGTGTGCGAGCATGCCCATGCACAAAAGTCCGGTTCCTGGGCAAAGGAGATATGCAAGGCTGATGCATTCAATACCTGTCTCATTTTTCTCAACCAAGACTTTAGGCGCTGGGCGGAACGTGAAAGCAGTGTTACTGCCGACTATAAGCACGACCCGATATTGCCTGAGCATTATGCACGCATGTTCGCATGTGTTGACATCGAGAATCCTTGGCTGCTGATGAATTACAGAAGTGAGGAGGTTGCAAAAGCAGCACAGAAAATGGTCTCTGGTGGCTACGATGACACGCTCGCTTGCTGGGGTAAAGCCCGTGGTGCAGTGGAGAAAGCCTATAAGAATGAACTCACCGATGCCGAACTGCAAACAATGCGCTCTTGGAGCAATCCGTTCTATGCCGATATGTGCGAGGATATTCTTCGCTGTACAAGGGAATCCATTGCAAATAGCAGCAAGGACTTGGAGCATGTAGAGGATATCGCTCCCGAAGCACTCTTCCAGGCTATCATTGCCCCTCACAAGGGTAAGGTCATACTGGTGGATTTCTGGAATACTTGGTGCGGACCTTGCCGTAAAGCAATTAAAGAGATTGAACCACATAAGACCGGGCAACTCTCAAGTGATGACCTTGTATGGGTGTATATTGCAAACGGAACCTCGCCCATTGGGACTTATTCCAATATGATTACCGGTATCAAAGGTGTGCATTATCGCGTCAGTGACGCACAATGGGATTATTTGACAAGCAAAATGTTCGATATTGACGGCATACCGTCGTATGTGCTCGTGAACAGGGATGGCAGTTACTCGCTGCGCAACGACCTTCACGACATCAACAAGATGGTAACTGTACTTAAAGAGGAACTGGAGAAGGAATAAGAATGATGTATATTGTGTGACACCTATGAAAAAACTAATTTTAACCTTAATCGTTGCCATTGCCACCATATGTGGCTTTGCACAGGAGAAAGTTTGGGAAGATGTTGTTGTGGGCTACAGAACAAGCACAGTCTTTGATGTAAACAAAGTGTGGTTTTATCCCGACAGGACAGATGTACTCTTGCACATAGATTTCCATGCAGGCCGTCAGGCGAGGATTGCGTCAGGCACTACACTAAGCGACGGTGTAAGCTGTTATGCTTTGAAGGGCAAGAGTTCGGGGGATTACAACGGCGCGCTGTGTGTGGAGTATGATGTTCCTTTTGTGGTTCCCGAAAGTGGAGAGTTTGATGTCTTGCTCTCGTTTGACCCATTGCCTACAGGCACTGAACGCTTTACACTCAACGGCTACGATGGTTGGGTTGTGCAGAATATACGCAGTGCTGCTACCTTGCCGAGTGGAATAACCGACACCTATTGGCGTAACAATGCCACAGGCGATTGGCTGATAGGCTTTGCCGAAAAACATGTTATCTACGATTCACGCTTTTGGGATATAAAGTCAATGGCGGAGAAGCGTGGCGGTTACACTCTTACCGTTGAGAACGGCAATGAGGTGCTCGACATCAAGGTGGGCAAGATGAAGAAAGGCACACGCACAATCACCGTAGGCAATTCAAAGGCTGTTAAGTGCAGCCCCATAACCACCGCCACATTGCCCGATTATCCTATTAAGGACAATCGCGTAGGCTTCAAGGACAACGGTTACCGAATGGGCGACAGTGTTACAATAATCGGCTGGCTAAAGGATATGCCTGCCGAGGCCTTGCAAAGAGGTGGCAAGGAGTTTGAGGTTTCCATTGAGAATATTATTTCCTGCGATGAAGAAAATTACTATGCCCAACTGGATTCAATAGGCCGTTTTGTAATAAAAGTACCGGTAATGAACTCCACCGAGGCATATCTTGATTGGAGAAGAAGCCAAGCCAATGTCCTCCTTGAACCGGGTGAGACATATATGTTTGTAAATGATTTCACTACAGGCCAGCAACTTTTTATGGGTAAGGATGTCCGCTTGCAGAACGAAATCCTTGGCTATCCTTTCGAGTGGTTCTCGACACCGAAATTCAAGAAAGAGGCAAGCCGCGTAGAGACAATTATGTATCTCGAGGGAATAAAATCGGAACTTGAAAGTTTTTGCAACGGGGTGGTTGAGTACACAAAGGAGCACCCGAACCTATCAAGGCGTTGTGTGGATTTTGTCAATGGTTACTACCAGACAGGTGCGGGTCGTGAACTTATGCAGGCGAGGTTTGCCTTCAAATCTTTTATACCACCAAGGGAGTTTATGGATTATGTCGAGAGTTTTTGGAATCATAGTAATTTGCATAGCTATACAATTTACAGGGCTTTTCCAATATTGATGACTGATTATCTTGATGTTTGTGCCGATGAATTCGACGACAAACGCAGCTTTGCTACTATACTGCAAAAGTTGGTTGCCACAGGTTCGATAACCCTTTCGGAAAAAGAGAAATCAGTCATGGAAGTATATGATAGGGAGACCGAAAGGATGCGCACTGAAATTGAATCTGCAACGTCTGATGGAGAAAGGCAAAGATTAGCAGCCGAATTCAATAGCGGAGAGTTTATGACTGTTATGAACGGACTCCTTGCCCGTGTAAACGATGAATTGATGCTTGAAACGATTTGTAATGAGACACAGCAGATGTTAAATGAAACAACCCTCGATTCTGCTGTTTGTGATATTTACAAGGCAAAGCGTTTGTACGAATATATGGACAATAGACGTAAGCCTCTTACTGCTGCCGCAGTAGAGTGGATGGAGGAAAATGTAAAAATGCACGCAGCAAAGGCATTTGTTCTCGAACTACACGAAAAGTACCTTGCAATAATGAACAGGGAGATGTCATCGGATGCCAACCTTATGTCATCTAAAGATGTTGCCGATATGAGTGACGGTGAGAAAATCCTTCGCAAGCTGATTGAACCGTACAAAGGCAAACTTGTATTGGTCGATGTGTGGGGTACCTGGTGCGGTCCTTGCAAACGGGCTCTTTCGCACAGCATGGAACTGTATGAGAGAATGGCGCCGTATGATATAGTGTTCCTTTACCTTGCCAACCGTAGCGATGACGAGAGTTGGAAGAATGTCATCAAGGAGTACAATGTAACAGGCGAGAATGTAGTGCATTATAACCTACCCGAAGAACAGCAGAGTGCAGTCGAGAGTTTCCTTAAAGTAAACCAGTACCCGACCTACAGACTAATCGACAGCAACGGAAATTTGCTCGATGTCAATTCCGACCCACGTAACCTTGATGCTTTTGAAAACCTTATAAAAGCGTTGAAGAAAGAATAGAAATGAGAGACAATATAGACAAATTCTTGAACAGGTTGTTGTACTCGTTGTACAATCTGATGTATTTCTCCGGATTACTATATATGCAGCAGTTGAATTATTGGTGCAACGACCGTTGTATTGTTTGCCCTTCTGGAAGAGGCGATTGAAAGAGAAATATGGAATTAATTCATTCAAGGAATACAAGGATTGGACGAGAAGTAGGTTGTATAAGACCTTAGACCACCCTGCATCGGGGTTTACACTATACTGTCTGACCGGTCTTGCATTGCTGTTGTTTGCTTTACCTTTTTATTTGGTGATTAATATTTGGATGATTTGCTATGGGCCACAAGCATATGACATTGTAGGAAGGCACTTGCTCCTTGTTGTCGGTTTAGGAATTGTTCCTTCGTGGATAATAGGCCATTTGGTATATTGGAAAAAGGACCGCTATTTGAATTATTTTGCAGTTTTTGAAAAAGAGAGTAAAAAAACGAAGATAGTATGGACTATTGGCACTGCTCTTGCTTTATGCCTGCTGATTGTAGCCAATTTTATGTTAATGTGGTACTATGCTTTTCTCTATGGTTGAATTTTGACTGTGTAACCTTAAATGCAATATTCAGCTAACAAGATTTCGTTTAAGTAGGGAGAAAATTTTAAAAAGTAGGGAGAAAGACGCAAAAAGTTGGGAGAAAATATTATCTTAGCACTGAAAGTGGGAGTAAAGCCACAAAAGGGTAGGGAGAAACCGACAAAAAGTTGGGATAAAATCGTTGCCTTGCTCTCTAAAGATGGCAAGTTAAGTACAGTGCCTTGATGATAAGGCTTGCTGCTGCAAATAAACTCTTTGCTGAAGAAGTAATGTTCTTTTTTTTATAGTGTCAGTACAACAAACTTTCTTTCCAAGTGTTTGTATTTCAGTATTAGATTGTAAAAAGAACGTAAACTCAACAAATACGCTAGATTACAGTACTAATTGTTATATCAAACTTACGTTAAAAGACTATAATTATGAAGATATTAGAAATTAGAGGAAGAGAAATCCTTGACTCGCGTGGAAACCCCACTGTCGAGGCTGAAGTTGTACTGGAGAATGGTGTGGTAGGACGTGCATCTGTACCGTCGGGTGCGTCTACCGGTGAAAACGAGGCGCTGGAGTTGCGTGACGGCGACAAATCTCGCTATAATGGCAAGGGGGTGTCAAAAGCGGTAGCCAATATCGGCGAACGAATAGCACCGGTGTTGCGCGGATGTAATGTATATGACCAACGGAGTCTGGACCGCAAGATGATTATGCTTGACGGCACACCAACCAAAAGCAATCTTGGGGCAAATGCCATATTGGGAGTATCACTGGCTGTTGCACGGGCG
>JAFQEZ010000077.1 GCA_017398805.1 Bacteroidaceae bacterium
GTCATTGCGCAATTGTCATTCCGCCGACGCGAATGAGCGTTGGTTGCGACGAAGGAACCTTTAGGTTCCCCGAGGAGTGCTGCTTCAGCAGCTTATGTAGCGACGAGGGATCTCTTTTTCATTACAACCGCAAATATTTTGTCAACCCACACCTTTTTGCTACTGAGCCCTTAATCGCTGAGGGTCGTGGGTTTAGTGGTACTTGATAATACAACGAAAGCAACCTTGCGGTTGCTCTCTGTTGAGCGGTAAACGGGGCTCGAACCCGCGACCCTCAGCTTGGGAAGCTGATGCTCTACCAACTGAGCTACTACCGCGTTGTATTTCCGTGTGCGAAGATACAATTTTATTTTCTAATGCCAAATGCTGTTTTGACAAAAATCATTTATTATTTGACGGTGGGGTATGATTCCCCATTTTCAAGGACTTCTATGGCTTTCTTTACAATAGGGTCATCAATGTTCCTGTATCTGACATATTCCTGCATATTCAGAAGCATGTAAATGATGTTCAGGCGCAGATTGTCCTCAAGAACTTCTTTCGATTCTATTATTTCGTCAAGATCTGCTGTGACGCCTTTTTCCTTGGCGAATTCTACGAACTGGTCATAAATGGCCTCTTTGTCAAGTTCTTCAAGCAACAGACTGTATGTATTGCAATGTGCCAGACGTTGTCTGTTTTGATTGCTGTATTTCAATGCAAACTGTGCGGATACTCCTTGTCTTATGACATTCTCACAGTATTTCGTGATTTTTGTAGAATCGCTTGGCACAAAAATGTCAGGCATTATTCCACCGCCTCCATAAACTGTTCGTCCGCCCTTTGTCCTGTATTCATGTTCCTTGTCCAGCACTATGCTGTCCTGCGAGAAGAATTCTCCACGGTTGTATCTGTCTATAATGTCCATTGCATACTCTTCTCTCTCTCCATTTGTGTAGGCTTTCTGTATGCAACGTCCCGATGGTGTATGGTAACGGGCGATCGTAAGGCGTACTGCTGATCCGTCGGGCAACATCATCTGTTCCTGGACAAGTCCTTTGCCGAATGTGCGTCGGCCTATAATTGTTCCTCGGTCATTGTCCTGAATTGCACCTGCAAGCACTTCACTTGCCGAGGCCGATGTCTCGTCTACAAGAATGACAAGTGGAAATTTCCTTAGGATACCGGTTCCGTCTGCAGAGTAGACTTTCTTAGGAGAGTTTTTTCCTTCGGTATATACGATTGTCTCGTCTTTCTCCAGGAACTGGTTTGCCATCAATGTCGCTATTTCAAGATATCCTCCTCCATTGCCGCGCAGGTCTACGATGAGTCCTTGGGCATAGTTGTAGTATAGTTCTACAGCTTTGGTCAGGAACTCTGCAAAAGTATTTTCTCCGAATTTATCTACCTGAATATAACCCCATTTGTTGTCGATGACGTATGCTACTTCTACACTTTCGATCATGATGTCGTCCCTGCGTACATTGAACTTGAGCAGTTCGTCCTCGCCGAATCGCTTGATGCCTAATCGGACATAGCTGCCTTTGGGGCCTTTCAGCTTTTTCATCGCATTCTCATTGGTACATACTCCCTTGCCTACAAAAAGTGTGTCGTTGACTGTGATGATCTTGTCACCTGCAAGAATACCTGCCTGTTGCGATGGCCCACTGCGTATCACTTCGCTGATGTTTATGGTATCGTCTTGTATTGAGAAACGCACACCAATTCCGCTGAAACTTCCGCTTAGGTCTTCGTTAGCAGCTTTAAGTTCTTCTTTGGGGATATATGCGCTGTGTGGGTCAAGTTCCTCGAGCATCTTGGGGATGCATTTTTCGACAAGCGAGTCGATATCGACACCGTCTACGTACTTTGCCTCGATAAGATTCAGCATGTAGTCGAACTTGTTGCCGCTGTTGTCGATTATCGAACGCTCCTTGTTACATATATGCACTCCTGCATAGAATCCGGCAACAATGCATAATATTATTATAATAGGTAATAGTTTTTTCATCCGGGTCATTCGTTGATTGCAAGGTATACGGTCTCGATTCCGGCTCTTTCGAGCAGGTCAATACCGTCGGTCAGCCTGTATTTCTCACCGTATACAACACGTTTGATGCCTGCCTGTATTATGAGTTTGGCGCACTCTATACATGGCGATGCCGTGACATACATTGTCGCACCTGCACTGTTGTTGTTTGAGCATGCTATCTTGGTTATGGCATTGGCTTCGGCATGCAGGACATAAGGCTTGGTGAAGCCCTCTTTATTTTCACAAACGTTCTCAAACCCAGACGGAGTACCGTTGTATCCGTCTGATATTATCATCTTGTCCTTTACTATGAGTGCTCCCACTTTGCGGCGTTGGCAGTATGAGTTCTCAGCCCAAATATTTGCCATGCGCATGTAACGCATATCGAGGTCGTGCTGTTTTTTATCTGTGTCTTTCATAATCATTTACTGTAGAACTGCATGTATACGTTCTTCTGTTGTTTTATCTGCAGCCAATTGGTGTCGCCGTCATAGGATGTGGCGTTCCGGAATATCTGCAGCATCTTCTCGGCAATGGTATCTCCCTTGATACTGCCTTCGGTACGTACATCCCAACAACGGAAACTCTTACTACTGCCGTCGGCTTCCCATTTGCCGCTTATGGTTGCCCCTCCTGGCGTCGCGGCCTTGAATGAACTCTCGGCAAACTGTACGTTGTATTTCTTACTGCTGTACCGTTCGACCGAACCTTCCTTGACAAGTGAGAGTGTCCACTCTCTGTCACGGAAAATCTCGGTAATGTCATCTTCGCTGCTGCATGATGCAAGGGTCAGTATCAATGCGGCTGCAAAGATAGTGCTCTTTATCTTTTCTGCAAAATAATTCATTGTGTAATGGCCTATAGATGTGGACAAATAGTCTCGATACCGTCGCGTTCGAGCAAAGGCTCAATCTGTGGTTTACGTCCGCGGAACTGCATGTAGAGCGTCATCGGGTGTTCGCTGTCGCCCTTGGACAATATGTTGTCACGGAACGATTGTGCTACCTTCATGTTCATTATGCCTTCTTCCTTGAATCGTGAGAAAGCATCGGCATCAAGCACTTCGGCCCATTTGTAACTATAGTAACCTGCTGCATATCCACCTGACATTATATGCCCGAACTGTGGTGTTATTCCGGTCTCATTGATGACGGGCATCAATCTCAGTGCTGCGGTCACCTGTTGCTCATATTCAAGTACATCACCTCCAAATGGTGCAGAGATGTTATGCCATGCCTGGTCGATGAGACCGAGACCCACTTGGCGTATACATTGGTATGCGGCCTTGAATGTGCTTGCCTCCTTTATCTTGGCGAGTATATCGGCCGGCATATCCTCTCCTGTCACGTGGTGAAATGCAAAGTGTTTCAGGAACTCCTCTTCTGTAGCGAAATTCTCCATTATCTGCGAGGGTAACTCCACAAAGTCCCAAAGAACGTTAGGGCTGCATTGTCCGGGGTAAGTCACATCGGAGAGTATCCCGTGCAGGCAGTGCCCGAACTCGTGCATCAGTGTATTGAACTCGTCGTGGCTCAAAAGTGTCGGCTTGCCAGGCAACGGTTTGCGATAGTTTGTAGATAGCGTTATATGAGGACGATGCTCGTTGCCGTCGGCATCCCTGTATTGCGGCATTATGCTGTCCATCCATGCTCCTGCATGCTTGCCCTTACGTGCGAAGAAATCGCAATAGAGGAGTGCCAGATATTTCCCGTCATAATCATAAACCTCCCATACCTTTACATCGGGGTTGAATGTGGGTATCTCATGGTTCTGCTTGAACGTGATTCCGTAGAGACGTGTGGCAAGATAGAATGCTCCATGTATGGCTTGATTCAGTTCAAAATACGGACGTATCATCTCGTCGCTCAAACTGTATTTCTCCTCCTTGAGCTTTTCGGAATAGTATGCGAAATCCCAGCGTTGGAAATCAAATCCATCACCCTCGCACTTGCGGGCATACTCTACAATTGTATCCATCTCCTTGCGCGCTGCAGGCAGGTAGGACCATGTAAGTTTCCCGAGCATTGAGAATACGGTATCTGTATTCTGCGCCATGCGCTCCTCAAGGATGTAGTCGCTGTATGTGTTGTAACCGAGCAGGCGTGCCAATTCAAGACGCTTGTTGACAATCTCCTTTACAATTTCCCGGTTGTCATATTCATTTCCTTTCGCGCCAATGGTGTTGTATGCCATGTACATCTGCCGGCGGAGTCCGCGGTTGTTACAGTATGTGATGAACGGGAGATAGCTCGGACGATGCAGAGTGAATGTCCAACCTTCATTGCCGTTCTCCTTGGCAAGCGCTGCAGCGGCTTCAACTACATCGGCCGGCAATCCCTCAAGATCTTTGCTGTCGGTAATTGTGAGTGTGAATGCATCGCTGTCCTTTACACTGTTCTCCTGAAATTTGAGTGAAAGGGTGGTGAGCCTTGCTGTGAGGTCGCGATATCTTTCCCTATCTTCGCCCTTGAGGTTTGCTCCTCCTCGCACGAATCCCTGGTAAGTCTGTTCGAGCAACCTCTTTTGGGCGGTGTCGAGGTTTGATGTGTCACCCTCATATACCTCTTTTATACGCGAGAAAAGTTTTTCGTTGAGAGATATGTTGTTCTGGTGTTCAGTACAGAGCAGCTGCATCTCCTCCTCAACTGTGAGAATCTCATCGTAGCTGCGTGAATTTATAAGGGCGTTGAATGCGCATACTACAACGCTTAGTCTTGTGCCGGAATAATCGAATGCGGCTATTGTGTTCTCGAATGTTGCAGCTTCATTGTCATTACATATCCTTTCAATGGCTTTTTCTTCCTCCTTTATACACTCTTTGACTGCCGGAATGAAATCATTAAGAGTGATGAGGTCATATGGTACAGCTCCAAAAGGAGTGATGTATGGTGCCAATAATGGATTGTTCCCTGTGATATTGCGTTCTTCTTTATAATTCTTCATAATCGGTATGTTTCTAAACTACAAAAATAAGGAATAATCACATGATTGTTTCTTGTGATTCCGATATTTTTAGAATTTGTTAATAATTTTTATCCCTATTTTGTCATTTCTTCTTCTTCGCTTTTGCAGGCCGATACTCTCTCTTGTCTATAACAAAAAAACTCCCGGTTTGTTCACCGGGAGTTCCAAAAATTATGAGTGTATTATTAGAAGCTGTTTAAATTTTAAAATTATTTTCTCTTATAGCAATATAAATTTAAACAGATTCTTTACAAAGTGTATGTTCCTTCAACGAGCTGGCCCATAGCCCATACTGCGCGTACATTGAGGCTGTCGTCAAGAATCATGATGTCGGCATCCTTGTCTTTCTGGAGTGAGCCCTTGCGGTCGTAGACATTCATGATCTTTGCCGGAGTCTCAGACGCCATGCGTACTGCATCGTCCAATGGAATCTCTGCCTTCTGTACCAAGGTGCGGATGAGACGGTCCATTGTTGCAACGGAACCTGCAAGTGCTGTGCGGTCGGCGAGTTTGCATACACCGTCCTCAATGATTACTCGTGGGTCGAAAGCTGTTGTGCTGTCGCTTGCTGCGCATGCGAGGGCATCTGTGATTACGCATGCACGCTCAACACCCTTGATGTGATGTACAAGGCGAAGGATTGTCGGAGGTACGTGGATACCGTCGGCAACAACCTCTACAGTCATGTCCTCATGCAGATAGATACTCTCTACTGTACCCTCGTACTTGTACTCGCGGCGCTTGTGGAAACCAGGCATAGCATTGTAGAAGTGTGTAGCGTGGGTATATCCGTTCTTGCGTGCGGCATGGATATCATCGTATTCAGCCTGTGTGTGTGCTACAGATGCAAGGATGCCCTTTGATGTGATGTACTTACCGAACTGCATTGCACCAGGGAGCTCAGGAGCGGCATCCCAACGCTTGATACAGTTCCACTTTTCAACGAGAGGAATGTACTCATTGGGATCGGGATCCTTGATGTTCTCGGGTAGCTGGCCACCTGCCATTGCCATGTTCAGGTAGTGACCTTCGAGGTGAAGACCGAGAACGGGGCTGTTAGGCTCTGCCATCAACTTAGTACATGTCTCGGCTGCAGCCTCAATCATGGGTACGGTAGATGATGAAAGGGTAGGGAAGATACTTGTTGTACCATGCTTCATGTGTGCCTTGATAGCACCGCGGAAAGCCTCTTCTGTTCCTTCCATGAAGTCGCAACCGCCACCGCCATGGATGTGGATTTCTACACCGCCGGGTACAACATACATACCTTTTGCGTCAACAACCTCAGCACCGATTACCGCGAGGTCGCAGTTTGTAACTTCAAGAATCTTGTTATCACGGATGATAACCGAACCGTCCTTCAACCAACCCTGTGGGGTAAGGATCTTGCCATTGATAATTTGCTTAAGCATAATATTTGTAGTTAGTTATAGTGTTTGTCCAAATCTTGCTGTGGATGCGGAACGCGTACTTCTAAACACATTCTCCTACAAAGTTATTCAAATAATTTTTTCGTTGTTACAAAATATTGCCCTTTTTTATATATAATGTGCTTTTTTCTATTTCTATGCTGCTAAAGGATTGCTGTCCCGTAAAATTGTCTATATGACAAAATGACTGTAAATAGTTCTAAATCCTGTCAAAACGATAATTTGTAAAAAAGTTCCGTTTTTTGAATTGTGTCGCATTGTTTATGGTTTTGTATTTGGTTTTTACTTCTCTTTTTTGAATTTGAACTATTTATTTTTGCTCATGTTGCAGAAAATCACTCTCTTTTTTGGAAAATTCTTTGCTGTGTGCTACCGTGATGTTATATTTGCAACCGATTGTGTGCTTTACAAAATGTTAGTATGTAAGATTGCTTGACATTTGTAAGTTGAATTGAGTGATAACGCAAACACGGATATAATGTCGAAACTGAGATTTGAAGTGGTAAGTGCCGCTTTTGCCAAGAAGGCTGTTGAGGTGCCTGTCCTTGATGAACGTCCATCGGAGTATTTTGCAGTCAAGGTGTTTAACCGCGAGAAGATGTTCAAATATCTTCCCAAGGATGTCTATAACAAACTTATTGATGTAATCGATAATGATGCACCGCTTGACAGTTCTATTGCCGACAGCGTTGCAGAAGGTATGAAACGTTGGGCTGTTGAAAATGGTGCAACGCACTATACTCACTGGTTCCATCCGCTGACAGAGACAACTGCAGAGAAACACGATGCTTTCATTGAGCATAACGGCAAGGGAGGTGTGCTCGAGGAGTTTTCGGGCAAACTTCTGGTGCAGCAGGAACCTGATGCATCATCATTCCCTAATGGCGGTATCCGCAGTACGTTTGAAGCACGTGGTTATAGTGCGTGGGACCCTACGTCACCGGCATTCCTTATGGATGATACGCTGTGTGTTCCCACGGTATTCATATCATATACAGGTGAGGCTCTCGACTATAAGGCACCGTTGTTGAAATCGCTCCGTGCGGTTGACAAGGCGGCGACGGATGTGTGCCGTTATTTCGACAAGAATGTAAAGAAAGTCACGACTTATCTCGGTTGGGAACAGGAGTATTTCCTTGTTGACGAAGGTATGCTTCTTGCGCGTCCCGATCTGTTGCTTACAGGCCGTACTTTGATGGGGCATGACAGCGCCAAGAACCAGCAACTTGAAGACCACTATTTCGGTTCTATCCCCAAGCGCGTGGCTGCTTTCATGAAAGAACTTGAGATTGAGGCTCTTAAACTCGGTATTCCGGCAAAGACCTGCCATAACGAGGCAGCTCCCAACCAGTTTGAACTTGCACCGATATATGAGGAGTGCAATCTTGCGGTTGACCACAATATGCTTGTGATGGCGCTGATGAAAGAGGTTGCGCGCCGTCACGGTTTTCGTGTACTGCTGCATGAGAAGCCGTTCAAAGGAGTGAACGGATCGGGAAAACACAATAACTGGTCACTTGGTACTGATACAGGTGTCCTTCTTATGGCTCCCGGTAAGAATGACAAGGACAATCTTCGTTTCATAACTTTCGTGGTGAATACCCTTGCTGCCATTTACCGTCATAACGGTCTGCTCAAGGCAAGTATAATGTCTGCTGCCAATGCTCATCGTCTCGGTGCGGCAGAGGCTCCCCCTGCAATCATATCCAGTTTCCTTGGCTCGCATCTCTCATCGGTTCTCGACCATATGGAAACAACAGACGATGTGGTGAAGATTCTCAGCAAGCGTGAACTCCGCCTTAATATTCCCGCCTTGCCGGAACTTTTGATCGACAATACCGACCGTAACCGTACTTCGCCGTTCGCTTTCACCGGCAACCGTTTCGAGTTTCGCGGTGTGGGCTCTGAGGCTAACTGTGCATCGGCTATGATTGCGCTTAATACCGCAATGGCCGAACAGCTTACAATCTTCAAGCAGGAGGTTGATGCGCTCATAGAGAAAGGTGTGACGAAAGAGGATGCTCTTGTAAAAATTATTCGCAAATATATCAAGTATAGCAAGCCTATCCGTTTCGACGGTAACGGGTATAGTGATGAGTGGCGTCGCGAAGCGTCGCGCCGTGGTTTGGACTGCGAGGCAAGTGCACCGATAGTATTTGACCGTTACCTTGACAAGGAGAGTGTGAAGATGTTCCGCGACATGGAAGTCATGACTGAAACGGAGCTCCGTGCGCGCAACGAGATTAAGTGGGAAATGTATACCAAGAAAATCCAGATTGAAGCACGTGTGCTCGGAGACTTGGCTCTCAATCATATAATCCCTACGGCTACCAAATATCAGAGTTCGTTGCTCGATAATGTGATAAAGATGGAGCAGGTTATAGGTAAAGAGGAGGGTGACCGTCTTTCTTCGGAAAATATCGAACTAGTCAAGCAGATGGCTGAACATGTTGCAGAGATACGTCGTCTTGTCGCTGAACTTGTAGAGCGTCGCAAGGTTGCCAACCGCATTCAAAACGAACGTGACAAGGCTATAGCATATCACGATACGGTCGCACCCATGCTCGAGGCGATACGCTTGCATATAGACCAGCTTGAGCTTGTTGTGGACAATGAACTGTGGACACTTCCCAAGTATAGGGAGCTTATGTTTATTGTATAAGCAGTTTGTATGATATTTTGTAAAAACCTTGCGTATGCGAGGTTTTTTTTATTGTTGTATGTAAATAAATTTCAATAATAATTATTGCTGTATGGCTGCTTTTATGCAATCACGATGGTTGCTGTGCTGTGAGCAAATCTGTTCTTGTTTTATTTTTCCGCATTATATTATTATTTATATATTAAAAATTTGTTATATCTTTGTAAATTGTTACGGAATGCCCGTTTGAGGGGTGTTATTTACGGATGAAGATAAATAGAAATTATGGGAAAAATCAGGAACTTTTGCATCATTGCCCACATTGACCATGGCAAATCTACATTGGCCGACCGTCTGCTTGAGACAACAAAGACAATCAGCGTCACCGAGGGACAGATGCTTGACAATATGGACCTTGAGAAGGAACGTGGTATCACAATCAAGAGCCATGCGATTCAAATGGAGTATATGTACAAGGGTGAAAAATATATCCTTAATCTGATTGATACTCCGGGGCACGTCGACTTTTCGTATGAGGTTTCACGCTCTATTGCTGCATGTGAGGGTGCTTTGCTTGTTGTGGATGCCACACAGGGAGTCCAGGCGCAGACAATATCCAATCTATATATGGCTGTTGACCAGGGGCTTGAAATCATCCCGGTAATAAACAAATGCGACATGATAAATGCAATGCCCGAGGAGGTGAAGGATGAGATTATCGACCTTTTGGGTTGCGACCGTGAGGATATAATCGAGGCTTCGGGAAAGACCGGTATGGGTGTCGAGGAGATACTGCAGGCTGTGGTAGAGCGCATACCTGCACCCGAGGGTGACGAAGAGGCTCCTCTGCAGGCGCTTATCTTTGATTCGGTATTCAACTCGTTCCGCGGAATCATCGCATATTTCAAGATAACGAACGGTGTCTTGCGTAAGGGTGACAAGGTGAAATTCTTCAATACCGGAAAAGAGTATGATGCCGATGAGATTGGTGTTTTGAAGATGGAACTTTCCCCACGCCAGGAACTGCGTACCGGCGATGTGGGATACATAATCTCCGGTATCAAGACTTCGCGTGAGGTGAAGGTCGGCGATACCATTACGCACATTGCACGCCCTTGTGCTGCTGCAATCTCGGGATTCGAGGAGGTGAAGCCAATGGTCTTTGCAGGTGTATATCCCATAGAGGCCGAGGATTACGAGGACTTGCGTGCTTCACTTGAGAAATTGCAGTTGAACGATGCTTCGCTGACATTTACACCCGAGTCTTCGGCTGCTTTGGGATTCGGTTTCCGTTGCGGTTTCTTGGGATTGCTCCATATGGAAATTGTGCAGGAGCGACTTGACCGAGAGTTCGACATGAGTGTGATTACCACTGTTCCTAACGTATCGTATATGGTTTATGACAAGCAGGGTGAGGCCAAAGAGGTGCATAACCCTGGCGGAATGCCTGACCAGACACTCATTGACCACATTGAGGAACCATATATCAACGCGAGTATAATCACACGTGCCGACTACATAGGTCCAATCATGACATTGTGTCTTTCGAAGCGTGGCGAGTTGTTGAAGCAGGAGTTCATTACCGGTAACCGTGTGGATATCCGTTTCCTTTTGCCGCTTGGCGAGATTGTGATCGACTTCTATGACAAGCTTAAGAGTATATCTAAGGGTTATGCTTCGTTTGACTACCATCCGGCGGGCTTCAGGACATCGAAACTTATCAAGCTTGACATCCTGCTCAACGGTGAACCGGTGGATGCGCTCTCGACACTTACACACGTCGACAATGCATATGGTCTCGGTCGTCAGATGTGCGAGAAACTGCGCGACCTGATTCCAAGACAACAGTTCGATATTGCCCTGCAGGCTGCAATCGGTACAAAGATCATTGCACGCGAGACAATCAAGCAGGTGCGTAAGGATGTGACTGCGAAGTGTTACGGCGGAGACGTTTCACGTAAGCGCAAGCTGCTTGAGAAACAGAAGAAGGGTAAGAAGCGTATGAAGCAGATAGGTAACGTCGAAGTTCCGCAGAAGGCGTTCCTTGCAGTACTCAAGCTTGATTGATAACTATTCTGCATAGAGCCGTGCAGTGATTGCAGGCATGCAGTGAATAATAATTTAAGAAATAGAATATGGGAATATTCAGTTTTTTCAGTAGAGAAAAGAAAGAGGTCCTTGATCAGGGACTTTCAAAGACTAAACAGAGCGTTTTCAGTAAAATTGCACGTGCTATCGCCGGTAAGAGCGAAATTGACGATGAGGTACTTGATAACCTTGAGGAGGTGCTCATTACATCGGATGTCGGCGTAGAGACTACTTTGAAGATTGTAGACCGTGTACAGAAGCGTGCAGCCCGTGACAAGTTCATGAATACGAATGAACTCAATAAGTTGCTCAAGGATGAGATTGCTCAGTTGTTGATGGAGAACAACAGCAACGATTGCAGTGATCCGTTCAACATACCTACCACACCCGGTAAACCGTATGTGATTATGGTTGTGGGAGTAAATGGAGTGGGAAAGACTACTACCATAGGCAAACTTGCGCATCAGTACAAGAAGGCCGGTAAAAAGGTCTATCTTGGTGCTGCCGATACTTTCCGTGCAGCGGCAGTCGAGCAACTTGTCGAGTGGGGGCACCGTGCCGATGTTCCCGTAATAAAGCAGGGTATGGGTTCCGATCCGGCATCGGTTGCGTTCGATACGCTCTCTTCGGCTGTGGCAAACAATGCTGATGTTGTGATAATTGACACAGCAGGCCGTCTGCATAACAAGGTTGGTCTTATGAATGAGCTTACCAAGATAAAGAACGTAATGCAGAAGGTGGTACCGGGTGCACCGGATGATGTTATGCTTGTACTCGACGGTTCTACAGGACAGAATGCTTTTGAGCAGGCTAAGCAGTTTACCAAGGCTACCGAGGTTTCATCGCTTGCCATTACTAAACTTGACGGAACTGCAAAGGGCGGTGTGGTAATCGGTATCAGTGACCAGTTCAAGATTCCGGTGAAATATATTGGTTTGGGCGAGGGTATTGATCATCTTCAGGTGTTCAACCGCGAGGAATTTGTGGATTCGCTCTTTGGATAACGGATAATGAAAAAGAACCGTATTGACATAATAACGATGGGTTGTTCCAAGAATCTTGTCGATTCGGAGCACCTTATGCGCCAGCTCGAGGAGTGTGGCTATGAGGTTACACATGACAGCGAAGAACCTTGTGGCGAGATAGCCGTGATAAATACTTGTGGCTTTATAGGTGATGCCAAGCAGGAATCTATCAATATGATTCTTGAGTTCTGCCAGCGCAAGGATGAGGGCGATCTCAGGAAACTCTTTGTAATGGGCTGTCTTTCGGAAAGGTATCTTGATGACCTGCGTGAGGAGATATCCCAGGTAGACAAGTTCTACGGTAAGTTCAACTGGACTGAACTTGTGAGCGACCTCAAACATGAGTATGATGAGAAAATTGCCAATGAGCGTGTGCTCACGACTCCGGGACATTATGCATATCTGAAGATATCGGAGGGATGCAACCGCCGTTGCGCATATTGTGCGATACCTATAATAACCGGATCTCACAAGTCCCGTCCTATGGAGGAGATTCTTGACGAGGTGCGTTATCTTGTAGCCAAAGGGGTAAAGGAGTTCCAGATAATAGCCCAGGAACTGACATTCTATGGTGTCGACCTCTATAAAAAGCAGTCTATCGCTGAATTGGTAGAGAAAATATCGGACATTGAGGGAGTAGAGTGGATTAGGCTTCACTATGCATATCCGGCAAACTTTCCATATGAGCTCCTGCGCGTGATGCGTGAGAGAAAGAATGTGTGCAAATATCTTGACATTGCCCTGCAGCATGTGAGTACAAAGGTACTGAAGAAGATGCTACGCAATGTGACAAAGGAGGATACCTATGCTCTGGTAGAGAGAATGCGTAACGAAGTTCCCGGAATATGTCTGCGCACAACCATGATGGTCGGTTTCCCGGGTGAGGGCGAAAAGGAGTTCGAGGAATTAATTGAATTTGTAAAGTGGGCAAAATTTGACCGCTTGGGTGCATTTGCATATTGTGAAGAAGATGGCACATATGCTGCTATGAACTATCGCGACAGTGTCTCGAACAAGAAAAAACAGGAACGTCTTGACCGCTTGATGGCAGTTCAGCAGCGTATATCATCAAGACTTAATGACGAGAAGGTGGGCAAAACATTCAAGACTGTAATTGACAGGGTTGAGGGTGACTACTATGTAGGACGTACCGAGTTCGATTCACCGGATGTCGATACCGAAGTTCTTGTAAATGTGAATGAGGGTAAACTCGAAGTCGGGCAATTCTACAATGTACGTATTAATGATGCTACAGAGTTTGACCTTATGGGCAGTGTTGAGCAGTAAATATTACAGGGAGTATATTGGGATAATATGAATAATAAGGAATTCATTACACAACTTGCCAAGAGATGCAAGATGACACCGGCAGAGACTGCTGAAAATGTTGACAGATTCGTTGAGGTCGTGACGGAACGCCTTAAGGATGGCGATCAGTTGAACATCTCCGGTTTCGGTGTTCTTGAGACAAAGATGAAGAAGGAACGTCTGTCGGTCAATCCAAAGACAGGACAACGCTTTCTTGTACCACCTAAGATACAGCCTGCGTTCCGTCCGAGCAGCAAGTTGAAGGATAAATTCAAATAACATGGAGGAGATTCAACTATGAGCGATAAACTTAATCATTCCGACTTGAGTGCTTTGCTTGCTAAAGAGACCGGAATCTCCTTGGCAAAATCCGAGGCGTTTACCAAGGCACTCTTTGATCTTATTATCGAAGGCCTTGAAAATGATGGCCTGGTAAAGATAAATGGTCTTGGAACATTCAGGGTGACCGAGGTGGCCGACCGTTATAGCGTAAATGTGAATACGGGAGAGAAATTCGAGATAAAGGGACATAAGAAACTGACATTTGTACCTGCTGACACTCTGAAGGATAGCGTGAACAAACCTTTTGCTATGTTTGCTCCTGTAGAAGTTGATGAGAGTTATCAGGATGATGCTGATGTGCTGGATGGCGATGATGTTGCCGTAGAACAGGAAACTATGGAGAGCGTTGCCGCCCCTGCAGAAGAAACTGCTGTTGCACCGGTAGAAGAACCTGCAACAGAGCCTGCAGAAGAAACTGCTGTTGCACCGGTTGAAGAACCTGCAACAGACTCGGCAGAAGAAACCGATGTTGCACCGGTAGAAGAACCTGCAACAGACTCGGCAGAAGAAACCGATGTTGCACCGGTAGAAGAACCTGCAACAGACTCGGCAGAAGAAACCGATGTTGCACCGGTAGAAGCACCTGCAACAGACTCGGCA
>JAFQEZ010000078.1 GCA_017398805.1 Bacteroidaceae bacterium
CGTACTTTTCGGTCACGAAAAGTATGTGATAGAACGACACAAGGAGAATAATTGACAACAGATTAAGGGTAAAACAATCCAAGGAATAGCAGTTTTATTGTACCAGAATTATTTCGCCCACACGAAATTTCTACTGAGCCGCATTCCCTTTTCATGCCACAGTAAAACCATAAAACAGAAAGTCAACCAGCTGGTTGACTTTCTGTTTTGTACCTCAGTCGGGAATCGAACCCGAATCTAATCTTTAGGAGAGATTTATTCTATCCATTGAACTACTAAGGCATGTTTTTTTTCAAATCCGTTGCGAAGATAATCAAAAACTTCGCAATCGTCAAATGCTGTAATACTATTTTAACCATTAAATCTCAAAAACTGTTATTTTGTTTTAAACTTTACTTCCTACTGCCGACATTATTCCTCTTTATATGTATCTTCGCAGAAAAGTATTTACAGACAGCATCATGAGAGATAAGATTTCATTACTTTTACTTTTTGTCATCTTTGCTTCGACTGCATATTCCCAAGAAAATACAACGTCATACGCAATAGGGATTGAGCAGATAGAGAGTGGGGAATACACTAAGGCGATAGAGACTCTGAGCAGTGCATCAAGCAAGGCCCAAGGCAAGGAACTGGAAAAGATTCTCGCATCTTTGGCCTATGCACAAATGATGTGCGGCGACACCGGAAGCGCGCTTGAGAACTACAGCAAAGTGCTGAAAACATCAAAAGAGAACACACCGGTCCTTTTACAGAGAGCAGCCGTATATATGCAACTCGGCCGCACCGACGATGCCATCGAAGACTACAACAGCATCATTGCCAAAGAGCCAAGAAACACCGACGCACTGCTCATGAGAGCACAGGCATATCTCCTCAAAGGTGAAACAGACAAGGCGAAGAAGGAGTTGGTAGCAATTATCGAATTCGCTCCGGACAAAACTAATGCCAAATTGGGGCTGGCTATGCTATACCAAAAAGAGAAGATGTATGACAAAGCGACGGCCATGATGGACCTGCTTATCGAAGAAGAGCCCTCAAACGCATCGTTGTACATCGCCCGAAGCGACCTCCTTCGCGAGCAAGGTTTTTACGAATTGGCACTCATGGACGTAGAAAAAGCGATCGCTTTGGAACCATCCAATGCAGACTACTACACCCTGCAATCCATACTCTACGAGAAAAGCGGAAAGAGGGATGCAGCCGCCAAAAGCCGACGGAAAGCAGAGCATATCAGATTACAGAAACAGCCCCACAAGCAATGACGTTCAAGAAAAAGTTCTTCAAAATGCACGGTTTTTCTTACTTTTATTTAAAAAGAACTTTTTTGAGAAGCTTTTTTCATAAAAAAAACGTACATTTGGCAGTACATTGAAAAACATCTGCCATGACAACCACAAACAAACCTTACAACATCAAGGAGAAGACGGAGAAGAACGCAGCCTACCGTTCATTGATTCGCGCCGAACTCGCCGACGAGCTTTTCGACAAGATTCTAAACATCATAATCATTGAGAAAAGGTATCGTGACAAGGATTTCTCGGCCAAAGAACTTGCCAAAATGCTCGGAACCAACACCCGATACATTTCTGCGGTAATAAACTCGCGCTTCAACACAAATTTCTCGAGCCTAATAAACGAATACCGCATAAAGGAAGCTCTACACAGATTGACAGACAAGAGATACACCGACCTTACCATTGAGGAGATAGGAACCATAGTGGGGTTTGCAAACCGTCAATCATTCTATGCTTCGTTCTATCGCATAATGGGAGAGACACCGAACGGATACCGTAAGAAACATCTCTCCACGAAATGACACAACATGGAGGAAACCCGTGAAACAATCCGAAACATAAAGAAAGAACTCCGTCTTTATATGAACGGGGTAACATCTGCGCAAATGCGCAAGATGGGGATGAACTATAACATCATCTTCGGCGTCAGCATCCCCCACCTCAAAGAGATTGCCGCAAAATTCACAAAAGAATCCACTCTGGCAAGAGAACTCTGGAAAGAGAACATCAGAGAGAGCAAACTCTTGGCAATATTCCTGTTGCCCGAAGAGGAATACACATCTGTCGCCGACAAATGGCCTGCAGAATGCCGTTACCATGAGAATGCCGACCACTTGGCACACCAAATACTGAACAAGTTACCCGATGCCACCGAAAAGGCAGTCGGATGGATTCAGGAAGAATCGGAAATCACACGTTACTGCGGTTTCCAGACACTTTCCCACCTATTCAGGCAGGGAAAGACCCTGACAGCAGAACAGGAGGAGACATTCTTCGCATCAGCCACAAACGAAGCGTCTACAACAGCAGTCAGAGCGCTGACATGCTACTTCGATCAGGACGACAATCGTCTAAGACGCTACAAAGAAAGATTCCCCGGACAAGAACAGTAGCCAAAATCAAGAGTTTTCATTGCTCCGTCCCAATCATATAAATTTTATGTATTTTTAAACAGCTTCTTATATTATATTATAAAATAATTAGGTAACTTTGCGGTAGACTGCGGACATGGGCGTCGGGACGACTATTGTCTTTTTGCAGCAGAATGCAGACGATGGAAAACAGCAGAATAACGGAGTCCGTCAGACAGATATTCACGGACTACCTTAAAGAGAACAGATGCAGACGCACTCCTGAGAGATATGCAATCCTTGAGGCCGTATATTCCATAAACGGGAGCTTCGATATTGAGGAACTGCTTGATCACATGGAGAACGAGAAGAAGTTCAGAGTGAGCCGTGCCACTGTCTACAACACAATAACATTGCTGTTGAAAGCGAATTTGGCCGTACACCACCAGTTCGGTACCGAATCGAAATATGAGAAATGTTACGGCAGCCAAAAAAGCCACATGGTATGCACTAAATGCCATAAGGTAGTTGAGATAAACAACATTGATTTGACAGACACAATTTCAGCAAATATAAAGAAATTCCATTTAACCCATTATTCGCTGTACTTGTACGGTCTCTGCAGTAAATGCCACCAGGCTATGAAGAGACGCAAGACTCGAATGAACAAAGATAAATGAAGATGAAACAGAACATTGATGTACTATTAGGTTTGCAGTGGGGTGACGAGGGTAAAGGCAAGGTAGTTGATGTACTTACCCCAAACTATGATGTTGTAGCCCGTTTCCAGGGAGGCCCTAACGCCGGTCACACACTTGAATTTGAAGGAAAGAAGTTCGTGCTCCGTTCAATTCCGTCAGGAATTTTTCAGGGAGGCAAGACCAATATCATAGGCAACGGTGTCGTACTTGACCCTGCACTCTTCAAAGGCGAGGCCGAAGATCTTGTAAAGGCAGGCTACGACCTTACCAAGAACCTTTTCATTTCAAAGAAAGCACACCTTATCCTGCCGACACACCGCGTGCTCGACGCTGCTTACGAGGCTGCAAAGGGTGATGCGAAAGTAGGTACCACAGGAAAAGGCATCGGCCCCACATACACCGACAAGATAAGCCGCAACGGCCTGCGTGTTGGCGATATTCTTGAGAATTTCGATCAGAAATACGCAGCGGCAAAGGCGCGACATGAGCAGATGCTAAGAGATATGAACTACAGTTATGACATCGCCGATATGGAGAAGACATGGCTTGAGGGCATCGAGTACCTGAAGAAATTCCGCCTCATCGACAGCGAGCAGTTCATCAACGACCTGATGAACGAAGGTAAGTCCGTACTTTGCGAAGGTGCACAGGGAAGCCTGCTCGACATCGACTTCGGAAGCTATCCGTTCGTAACATCGTCGAACACCGTATGTGCAGGAGCATGTACCGGACTTGGCGTCGCACCTAACAGAATAGGCAATGTATACGGCATTACCAAGGCATACTGCACACGCGTAGGTTCAGGTCCGTTCCCCACAGAACTTTTCGACGAGGTGGGGGCAGAGATGCGCGACCGTGGACATGAGTACGGTGCCGTAACAGGACGCGAACGCCGTTGCGGCTGGATTGACCTTGTTGCGTTGAAATACACAATCATGATTAACGGCGTTACACACCTCATACTCATGAAGAGCGATGTACTCGACACATTCCCCGTAATCAAAGCTTGCATCGCATACAAGAAGAACGGCGAGACACTTGATCACATGCCTTATGACGTTGAGGGTGTTGAACCGGTATACACAGAACTCAAGGGTTGGGAGACCGACCTCACCAGACTCAAGAGCGAGGAAGAACTTCCACAGGCATTCAAGGAGTATATCGCTTTCCTTGAAAGAGAACTGGGTGTACCTGTAAAATACCTTTCAATAGGCCCTGACCGCGACCAGACAATCACACGTACAATCTAAGAAACAACAACCATGATACATTCACTCATACATTTAGCCGGCACGGCCACCTATGATTTTACCTATCTGTTCATATTTTTAGGTATTGCATTGGTGAGCTACATGATTCAGGCTAACCTGAAAAGCAAGTTTGATAAATTCTCAAAGATTCCTATCGGCATGACAGGACGCGATGTTGCAATCAAGATGCTGCACGACAACGGCATCTATGATGTCAAGGTGACAAGTACACCCGGCATGCTTACTGACCACTACAACCCTGTAAACAAGACCGTGAACCTGAGCGAGGGAGTATACAACTCGGCAAGCGTGGCTGCCGCAGCCGTTGCTGCACACGAGTGTGGCCATGCCGTACAGCACGCAAGGGCTTACGCGCCATTGAAGATGCGTTCGGCATTGGTACCCATCGTATCATTCTCTTCGAATATAATGATGTGGATATTGCTCATAGGCATACTCACAGTGGAGGTTTGCCCCGAACTGCTCCTCACGGGCATCATCCTGTTTGCTACAACCACTATCTTCAGTTTCATCACTCTCCCTGTCGAGATTGACGCGAGCCGTCGTGCGCTTGTTTGGCTTCAGGGAGCAGGCATCACAAACTCAGGCAACCACAAGTATGCAAGCAGCGCTTTACGTTCTGCGGCATATACATATGTCATAGCAGCACTTTCATCACTCGCAACGCTGCTTTACTACGTAATGATTTACATGAACAGACGAGATTAACAGAATAGAGAAATGGCAGCAAAACCAGGAATCCCTAAAGGGACAAGAGACTTCTCGCCTGTAGAGATGTCAAAGAGAAACTACATATTCAACACAATACGCGAAGCATTCCACCTGTTCGGTTTCCAGCAGATTGAGACTCCTGCAATGGAGAACCTGTCGACCCTGATGGGCAAGTATGGCGAGGAAGGCGACAAACTACTTTTCAAGATACAGAATTCGGGAGATTATTTCAGCGGACTCACCGATGAAGAACTGTTGAGCAGAAATGCAGCGAAATTGGCATCAAAATTCTGCGAGAAGGGTCTCAGATATGACCTTACAGTGCCATTCGCGCGTTATGTGGTAATGCACCGCGACGAACTTGTATTCCCGTTCAAACGCTATCAGATTCAGCCGGTATGGCGTGCCGACCGCCCACAAAAGGGCCGTTATCGCGAGTTCTACCAGTGCGATGCCGACATCATAGGCAACAATTCGCTCATCAACGAGGTTGAGCTCATACAGATGATCGACTACGTGTTCGGCAAACTGGGCATACGTGTAGCAATAAAATTGAACAACCGCAAGGTACTTGCAGGTATCGCAGAGGTAATTGGTGAACCCGACAAGATCATCGATATAACCGTTGCTATCGACAAGATTGACAAGATTGGACTTGACGGCGTAATTGCAGAGTTAAAAAACAAGGATATCAGCGACGAGTCTGTAGAGAAATTGTTGCCAATTCTGCAGGCACAGGGTGGCAACGACGAGAAACTGCAGATTATCGGAGAGACCCTAAAGGGTAACGAGATCGGCCAGAAGGGTGTTGAGGAGATACGCTTCATCCTTGACGCATTCAAGGAACTGAAACTCAACAGCGCTCTTGACCTTGACCTGACACTTGCACGCGGTCTCAACTACTATACCGGTGCAATACTTGAAGTAAAGGCTCTTGACGTTGCGATAGGCAGTATCACCGGTGGAGGACGTTATGACAACCTTACCGGGGTGTTCGGCATGGAAGGCGTGTCGGGAGTTGGTATATCTTTCGGTGCCGACCGCATATATGACGTAATGAACCAGCTCGACCTTTACCCGAAGGATTCAATACAGACCACACAGGTTATGTTCGTGAACTTCGGCAGCAAGGAGGCTATGCACGCATTGAAGATAATATCAGTGCTGCGCGAAGCAGGAATTTCGGCAGAACTGTTCCCAAGCAGCGACAAGATGAAAAAGCAGATGGGATACGCGAACAGCCACAGCATTCCTTTCGTTGCCATCATAGGCGAGCAGGAGATTGCGGACGGCACAATTGCCGTAAAGAACATGACCTCAGGCGAGCAGAGCAGCATGACAACCGAGGAGTTGAAGAAACTGCTACTAAGGTAAAAGAATATATATATAAAACAGTGACCGTGGTGATGCCACGGTCACTGTTTTATATACAGCAACATTTCATTTCTTCTTCAAATGCGTCAATGGGAAATTACCGTCTACACGCCAATAACCTTTTACCTTGAAAAGACGCACATCCACTTCTGTATTCTTATCGAACGCATCCTTTCCTTTTAGCTTTACGCAGGCGGTATCACCGGAAACAGCTGCAGAGAGCACTTCGAAGGCTGCTGCAGACGGAAGCGTATGATATCCCATTACCTTCATACTGTCCACTCTCTTGAAATATGCCTTATAACGTTCCTTTTCCACATCACTCGGGAAACACATCGACTTCTCAAGCCCCTCAACATCACCCGATTCAATTGATTTGACAAACTGCAAAGCAACCTCCTCAGGTTTTTTATACTCCTCGACCGGTGCCTGCTGTTGTTTTGCGTCATCACCGCAAGAAACAATTGAGAACGCAAAAGAGATGGCAAATAAAGAGGCTGATATTATTTTCTTCATAGTATAGACCGCAAAAGAATATTCTGAAACTATTCGGTTTTCCAATAATTTCCGCTAAGATAACCAAAAAAAGAGGCACTTGAGCTTAAAGCGTCAAAAAAAAGATTTGTGGAGTCAAAAAAGCATTTTTTATTTTGCTCCACTCATAGTTTAGAGTTAACTTTGTAGGGAATATGGGCAAATGAGCCCTGCCACCGCACCGGTTGTCGCCCGACACGAATCTGCCGCCCGACTCTACCCCTGCATTGAAAGGAAAGCACAATGCCTGCGGGATGACATTCCACAGACAGACAGCAGAACAATATACAAACTCAATAATATTAAAGCTATGGATGTTATTAAAAATCTAATCGAGCGTGCACAGCAGAACAAGCAGCGCATCGTCCTCCCTGAGGGAACAGAAGAGCGTACACTCAAGGCTGCCGACAAGGCCCTTGCAGACGGTATTGCAGAGTTGGTAATTCTTGGCAACAAAGAAGAGATTCTCGCTCTTGCAGAGAAGAACGGCCTTACAAACATCGAGAAGGCAACAATCATCGACCCTGAAAACAACCCCGACGCAGAGAAGTATGCTACACTCCTCTACGAGCTCCGCAAGGCAAAGGGCATGACAATGGAGGATGCACAGAAACTTGTATGCAACCCGCTTTACCTCGGTTGCCTCATCATAAAGAACGGTGATGCAGACGGCCAGGTGGCAGGAGCCCTGAACACTACAGGTAATGTGCTCCGTCCTGCATTACAGATTATCAAGACAACTCCGGGCATCACCTGCGTCAGCGGTGCCATGATGCTCATCACAAACGCAAAGGAGTATGGCGAGGATGGCGTTCTCTTCGTTGCAGACGTTGCCGTTACCCCACAGCCCGATGCCAATCAGCTCTCTCAGATTGCCGTATGTACAGCACAGACAGCAAAGGCTATCGGCGGATTCGAGGAGCCACGCGTTGCAATGCTCAGCTTCTCAACAAAGGGCTCTGCAAAGCACGAGATGGTAGACAAGGTAACCGAGGCTACACGTCTTGCACATGAACTCGACCCAGAGCTTTCACTTGACGGCGAGCTTCAGGCCGATGCAGCTCTCGTTCCTTTCGTTGGACAGAGCAAGGCTCCGGGCTCAACAGTGGCAGGCAAGGCCAACGTACTCGTTTTCCCCGACCTCGGTGCAGGAAACATCGGTTACAAGCTCGTTCAGCGTCTTGGTCATGCCGAGGCTATCGGTCCCGTACTCCAGGGTATCGCACGTCCTGTGAACGACCTTTCACGCGGTTGCTCAATCGAGGATGTATACATGATGATTGCAATCACAGCCAACCAGGCAATTGCTGCAAAGAAGTAACGGAACACAAACACTAAAAAACAGTCATATAACAATGAAAATTCTTGTATTGAACTGCGGAAGTTCATCAATCAAATATCAGTTGATTGACATTGAGAAAAAGGATGTGCTTGCAAAGGGCGGTATCGAGAAGATTGGCCTTGAGGGTTCTTTCCTCAAGTTCAACCTGCCTAACGGCGAGAAGGAGACAATCTTCACAGCAATTCCGGAGCACACAGTTGGTGTACGTCTTATTTTCGATGTACTCACAAGCGAGAAGTTTGGCGCAGTGAAGTCAATCGAAGAGATTGACGCTGTAGGTCACCGTATGGTACATGGCGGTGAGAAGTTCAGCCAGTCCACCCTGCTTACAGATGAGGTTCTTGAGGTATTCGAGGCTTGCAACGACCTTGCGCCACTTCACAACCCTGCAAACCTCAAAGGTGTGAATGCAGTAAAGGAGGTTGCTCCAGAAATGCCACAGGTGGGCGTTTTCGACACATCATTCCACCAGACAATGCCGGACTATGCATACATGTATGCCCTTCCATACGAACTCTATGAGAAGTACGGTGTACGTCGCTACGGTTTCCACGGAACATCGCACCGCTACATCACAAAGCGTGCACTCGAAATGCTGAACATACCTGCAGAGGGCAGCAAGATCATCACTTGCCACATCGGCAACGGTGGTTCTATCGCAGCCGTAAAGGATGGAAAGAGCGTTGATACATCAATGGGCATGACTCCGCTTGCAGGTCTTATGATGGGTACACGAAGCGGTGATGTAGACCCGGGCGCGCTCCCCTACATCATGGACAAGACAGGCCTTGACATGCAGGGAATCTCAGATATGCTCAACAAGAAATCCGGTGTCGTAGGCATCTCTGGCGTATCATCAGATATGCGCGAGGTTAATGCTGCCGCACACGACGGAAACAAGCGTGCAGAACTTTCAAATACTATGTATTTCTACCGCATCAAGAAGTATATCGGTGCATATGCTGCAGCTATGGGCGGTGTTGACATAATCATCTTTGCAGGTGGTGTTGGCGAGAACCAGGCAGACTGCCGTGAAACAGTTCTCGAGGGCCTTGAGTTCCTCGGTGTCGAGCTCGACAAGGAGGTCAACGCAAAGATGCGTGGCGAGGAGGCTGTACTCTCTACTCCAAATTCACGAGTAAAAGTTCTCCTTATCCCTACAGACGAGGAACTTATGATTGCGACCGATACATACGAGATTGTAAAGGCCATGAAATAATCATAAGCGGACTACAAATAAAGAATGAGGTGTTGGCAGGCCAACACCTCATTCTTTATTCAAGTAAAAAGTATATTGAATCGGATTCAACCGGAGCCGGACGTTATATAAGTGTCACTCTTTGATATCCATGTTCAGATAAGCAAGCGCATAGCGTGCCTCATCAAGCATTCCGCGCATCTCCTTGATTGACGCCAGTAGCTTCTGCAATTCAAGCACTTCACGTATCGCCTTCACGTCACTGTCCCGGAGTTCGTATGTGTGTAGGATCGATTCGCCCACGAGTTCAACGACAACCTTATCCCGAGTATTGGCAATAAACTTCATTATACCGCCATCGTTCCCGAGTTTGAATCCGTAACGCTCTACATAACTGCCATACTCTTTTCCTGTCCATGGCCTGTCGGCATTCATCACGTCAACCTCGACAAAAGTACCGCCCGAAATAACCTTGATCTTCTTGTGCCCAATCCTCTTGCCACGATAATATGATGTTATCACAGCTTCTGCGTCCTCGTTAACGGTAGCACGCATGAAACAGTTGTTTGCATTCTTTGATATTGCTTGTGAGGGATGCGAATAGAGACCGAAGTCCTCATATTTAGAATCCTTACGGTAATCGAACTTTTTCACCAAGGAGTCACGTAACACAATCATCTTTTCAAGTTCGCTTTCACAAAAAGCCACATCGCGCATCTTCTCGTCTACCAATACTTTATGGTAAAGGTCCTCCACTTCACATAATGTCTTGAAGGCCTTCGGATATGTACGTCTTATACTATCCATCAACATTTTTGCCTTATTGTATTCCTTGGCTTCAACTGCAGCCTTTGTCTGGGCAAGCAACTCCTTGGCATCGCCTTCGACTGCCTTTTCGCCCGGAACAATGCCATCACTGCAAGCGACAAGCACTAAGAGCGAGAGGAGTATGGTCAAAAAGAAACTTGATTTCTGCATATTGTGAAAATTAATTTTAGGCAAAAGTACAACTATTTATCTTTTTTTCCATATCCAAAGAATATAAATCATTGCTGCAAGTCAATTATATATACTATTTTTAAGAATTCAAACACCATTACTACTCTTTGACAAAAATGATGCAGGTTATTTTTTTCATGCGACTTAGCAGTTTTAACAACTCGACATGCTGTTAACAATGCGAAAATGAGTATCTTTACACAGAATATCCAACAAAGAGAAACGACAATGTACAAACCTACCCGAGAAGAACTCTGCAAACTGCTTGACACACCGATTTTCAGAAAAATTTCCGAGACTGCCGACAGCCTTGGCATGGAGTGCTACGTGGTAGGAGGATATGTACGCGACATATTTCTGGAGCGCCCTTCGACCGACATCGATGTGGTTGTCGTGGGAAAAGGCATTGAGATGGCACGCGCTTTCAGCAAGAGGCTGGGCAAGGGCGCGCATCTTTCGGTATATGCCAATTTCGGAACAGCACAGGTAAAATACGGCGAGCATGAGATCGAATTTGTGGGAGCACGCAAGGAGAGCTACAGCCATGACTCTCGCAACCCCATTGTAGAGGACGGCACACTGGAAGATGACCAGAACCGCCGTGACTTCACGATTAATGCCATGGCAATTTGCCTCAATGCCGACAGATTCGGTGAACTTGTCGACCCGTTCGACGGCATGCTCGACCTTGAGGATCGCATAATAAGCACCCCTCTTGAACCTGGCATTACCTTCAGTGACGACCCCTTGCGCATGATGCGCTGTATACGTTTTGCCACACAGCTCAACTTCTACATCGAAGACGAGACATTTCAGGCACTTTGTGACAACAAGGAGAGGATAAGGATAATATCGCGTGAGAGAATAAACGACGAACTCAACAAAATCCTGCTCTCACCTACCCCATCAAAAGGTTTCATAGAACTGGACCGCTGTGGACTGTTGGAAATAATATTTCCACAACTTACAGCCATGCAAGGAGTGGAGACCAAGAACGGTTACAGCCACAAGGAGATGTTCTACCACACTCTTGAAGTGCTCGACAACATTGCAAAGAAGACCGACAACCTGTGGCTCCGCTGGGCAGCCCTGCTGCATGACATCGGCAAACCAAAGACAAAACGTTGGGACCCTGTGATGAAATGGACCTTCCACAACCACAACATCGTTGGCGAGAAGATGACACTCAAGCTGTTCCGCGACTACAAGATGCCTCAGAACGAGAAGATGAAATATGTAGCAAAGCTCGTGTCGCTGCATATGCGCCCCATAGCCATTGCCGATGACGAGGTGACAGATTCTGCTGTACGCCGTCTTCTCTTTGATGCCGGCGATGACATCGACGACCTGATGACATTGTGCGAGGCCGACATAACATCCAAAAATGAGGTACGCAAAAAGCAGTTCCTCAACAATTTCCAGATTGTACGGCAGAAACTCAAGGATATTGAAGAGAAGGACCGCATACGCAACTTCCAGCCACCTGTCAACGGTGAGGAGATAATGCAGATGTTCAACCTTGGTCCTTGCGCCGAGGTAGGTCGTCTGAAGAGTGCTGTAAAGGATGCAATCCTCGACGGCATCATTCCCAACGAGCACGATGCCGCAAAAGAGTATATAATTGAGTGTGCAACCAAGATGGGAATTAAAGTACAATGATATAACAACGAATGGTTACCATCATAGTTCAAATCACACAAAGATACTATTGCAGAACAAAGCTCCAGCTAATAATTTTGTAGAAAAAATAATGAAGAAGATACTGTATATCCTTACACTGCTTGCAACTACAGCAAACGCACAGAACATATCATACGGAGAGTACATGCAGCGCGTAATGGAAGGCAATGTCGCATTGACAGCCAAGAAACTTGACATTGAAATTGCTGAAGCACAGTTGAAAGCCTCAGAAGTATTCAATGACCCCACCCTTGGCGTCACCTACAGCAACAATGAAGATTGGAGCAAAGGACTTGGACAGGGCATAGAAGTAGAACTGAGCCGTACATTCACTTTCGGTGTACGCAAGAACCGTATACAAATGGCCGACAATGAGCGCAAACTGACAGTATCGCTCTTTGAGGAGTATATGCGCAACTTCCGTGCCGATGCTACACTTGCCTACCTTGAACATCTGAAGGCTATCATGGTTCTCGAAGAGAGCAGAAAGACTCTTGCAGACCTTGAGGAGATTGCCGAAAACGACAGTCTGCGTTTCAGACGTGGCGAGATTGCCGAAAGCAACTGGCTGGAGAGCCGCATGGCAATGGGCATTGCACGCAATGAGATGCTTGAAGCCGAGGCTGCATTAGGCAACAGTGCTATAAAATTGGGGTATTACATGGGAAAACTCGATGGGTCGGAGAAACTGCGTGGCAGCGGTACGCTGGAGATGAGCGAAAAGACCGCCCCATTAGGCAATTACATTGACAATGCACTTGAAAACCGTGCAGACATTGTGGTTGCATTGAGCCGTGCCGATATGGCAGGAGCCATTCAGAGATTCAACAAAGCACAGCGGCGTCCGGAGCTGAATGCCGTACTTGGCGCCACATACAACATGGCAAATCCGGACTTCACGACCATCAAGGCCGGCATTGCAGTTCCACTCAAATTCTCGAACCTGAACAAGGGTGCACGCATTGCCGACGAGATACTTGTCAAGCAGGCGAATCTCGAGGTTGAAGAGGCACGCTTGCTTGTAGAGGCAGACGTCATGCAGGCATACAACAATCTTACATATGCAGTAGAGCAGACCAACACATTCTCTGAGAAGATGTTAGGAGACATGCAAACTGTTGTGGAAAGCAAAAGAAAGGCATATGAATTGGGTGAGATAGCTTTTATCGATTACCTGATAGTAAAACGTGACGAAAGCGAGATGCGCCGACAATACATAAATGCCTTACATGGCAAAGCTGCCGCGTGGGTAGAATTACAGCGCGCAACAGGGTTCTGCCTCGAGTTCGAAACAATGCCGATAGCAGAATAAAAGAGATCCCGGTATCAATATCACAGATCCTTACTCTCGCCCTCGATAAAATGTTTCCGTTCGATTGTTGTTCCATCGAAAACAACGTAGGCGAAAGTTCCTATCCAGTCGCCCAAGAATATGCAGCGTGAAGTATCGCTCAGTTTTATATCTTCATCTATGTGACGGTGACCGAAAATAAAGCAGTCAATATCGGGATGTGTCTGCAGGTACTTCTTTGCAAATATCACACACTCCTCATTCTCTTCACCTTTGAAAGGGGTATCACCCTTTACCTTGTGTTTAAGCATACTGTGACGTGCCCATCCAAGCCCCATACTCATGCTCCAGCGCGGATGTATCATGGAGAACATCCTCTGCAGGAAACGGTTGTGGAATATTGAACGCAGAATGCGGAAACTCCTCTCTGTCGAGAACTCATCGCCATGTGCAAGGAAGAACTCCTTGTCGTGCAACTCCACAAGACATGGCTCGCGGTGGATAATCATTCCGCACTCCTTTTCAAAATAGTCGAGACACCACAAGTCATGGTTCCCGGTGAAGAAGTGAACCTCTACCCCTTTGTCGGTCAGTTCTGCGACCTTACCGAAGAAACGTGTAAAACCCTTGGGGACAACACTCTTGTACTCATACCAGAAGTCGAACATATCACCCAGCATATACACTGCAGCAGCCTTGTCCTTGATTTGGTCAAGGAATGATACAAGACGGCGCTCATGGGTACGCCTGTGCTCTATTGCCAAAGAGCCCATATGCGCATCTGAAATAAAATATATCTTCTTCATGGCAACTGTCTTTGTTGTTTAATGTTTAATGTTTTGTTGTTTAATGTTTTTGATGAGTTTAAACATAGAACGTCTCTCATTAAACATTGCGTCCTTTTGCTTTCTGTATATTATTGTTCCGGCAAGTATTGCGGTAAGCATATTATAGAAGGCCCAATTCGAGCTTTGCTTCCTCGGTCATTAGGTCCTGACTCCACTCGGGTTCGAAGACAAGATTCAGATTGACGGCACCGATACCCTCTATTCCTTCTACCTTCATTCTAACATCCTCCATCATGAAGTCTGCCGCAGGACAGTTGGGAGCAGTAAGTGTCATGTCAATCTCCACAGAGTTATCATCCTTCACCTCTATACGGTATATAAGCCCAAGATCGTATATGTTTACAGGAATCTCTGGGTCATAGACCGTCTTTATCATCTCCACAATTTTCTCTTCGAGTTCTATTCTTTCCATATACCAAAAACGCATTAAAGACGTCCTTCGTCATTATAACTGTAATATGCACCGTCGGTGACTATTATATGGTCCAGGAATCTTACATTCATGACCCTGCATGCTGCAGAGAGATTTCCCGTCAACTTGTCATCCTCGCCGCTGGGTCTGAGGCTACCCGAAGGGTGGTTGTGGCAAAGAGCAATGGTAGTAGCCCTCTTCATCAATGCCTCGCGCATCACAAGACGTATATCGACAACAGTTGCCGACAAACCACCGACACCTATGCATACGTGCTCAATCACGCGGTTCATATTATTGAGCAGCAATACATAGCACTGTTCAACATTGGAATCGCACAATATCGGATGAAAATAAGCATATAGTTCCTTCGACGAAGTTATACGCAACTGTTCGGGACGCTCATCCGCCGCACGTCTTTTCCAAAGTTCACAAGCAGCCACTATTGTCAAGGCCTTGACGGGACCAATACCTTTGAAACGGCACAAGTCATCCACCGAAAGGCGCGCAAGTTCCGCAATGCTGTCATTGCACGAGGCAAGCACCCTTTTCATGAGTGCGACGGCAGACTCCTCATCGTTGCCGGAGCCCACGAGTATCGCAAGCAACTCGGCTTTGCTAAGTGCATTAATCCCGTGTTGCATGGCCTTCTCGCGCGGACGTTCGTCTATGGGCCACTCCTTGATGCTGAGTCTGGGCTTGCCTTCGGCCATTATCCTCTGTTGTAAAGTTTTGTCAGATCCTCTTTTGTCTCAAGCGGACGTTTTAGAATCATCTTGAACCACAATGCTTTAAGAAAACCAAGACCATATCCCGTTATCTGCACCGCAGCTGCCGCCACCGAAAGTGCCGCTATCTTAAGGCTCTTGTAACTTACAAGAGCGTCACCGAAAATAAGCAGGACATAAAGCAAAGGCAACAACAGTAGCCATGGACAGAATATTGACGCAACAAGCAGAATCAAACCCAGAATGAGCAACAGGGCCGGTGCCGCATGCACAATCTTCAAAGAACCCGGATGTATCAACTGAAGCCAGATGCGTGCCTGACCGAAGTTGTTCACCTGCTTGTAGAAGCGCCTAAGGTCAATGCGACGCTTATGGTACACGAAGACCTCGCGGATGAGACGTATCCTGAATCCTGCATTACGGATTCGTATACTGAGGTCAATATCCTCACCCATCATATCCTTGAAGTCACCCACTCTCTCGTATACAGCCTTTGAGAGACCCATATTGAATGTACGGGGACAGAACTTTTCCATAACCGCCTTGCCACCACGGATTCCTCCTGTTGTCCAGAAAGAGGTCATGGCATGGCTTACAGCCTTCTGCATGTCTGAGAAAGAGTCATCTGCTGCATCAGGGCCGCCGAAGCAGTCGCAGTAATCGGCCTTCATGGCTGCCTCAAGATTCTTGAAGTACTCTTTAGGCAGGATGACATCAGAATCAAAGAAGAGCAGATAGTCACCGGTAGCACGCGCCATACCATAATTACGGGTATCGCTACGGCCTGTATTTTCCTTATAGAAGTACTTTATGGTAAACGAAGAACGGTAGTGATCAAGCAAATGATCACACCGTTCCTTTGAACCATCCTCTATAATTATCAGCTCAAAAGGCTTTACTTCCTGTTCTTTGAGACTTTCAAGAAGTTCCTTGACTTCATCCGGTCTGTTGTAGACCGGGACAATTATCGAGTATAACAATTCCTTAAAATTTTAATTTACTGACTAATTATGCCTTTACACGGCCAACATATGAACCGTCACGTGTATCAACCTCCACAAGCTCGCCCTCGTTGATAAAGAGAGGAACACGGATCTCCGCACCGGTCTCGAGTGTAGCAGGCTTTGTTGCGTTTGTTGCAGTATCGCCCTTGAGACCCGGCTCCGTATATGTGATTGCAAGAACAACCTTCACCGGCATATCGGCAAAAAGGATTGTCTCAGTTGAAGCATCGGTAACAACCTCGAGAGTCATACCCTCCTTCATGTATGCAACACCGTTGATCTGCTCTGCAGAGATGTTTACCTGCTCATATGTCTCCTGATTCATGAATACATAATCGGTACCCTCCTGATAGAGATACTGGTAAGGACGGCGCTCTACACGTACATCCTCAAGTTTCTCACCGATATTGAAACGACGCTCCAATACGTAACCGTCAACAACATCCTTCAGCTTTGTACGCATGAAAGTGTTGCCCTTACCCGGCTTTACGTGCAGGAAGTCAATGCAGAAATACAACTTGCCATCCATACGGATAGCGGTACCGATCTTGATGTCTTGAGCGTTAATCATAATATTTATTCTGTTTTGTTAATATTGTCATTTACCGGCATCGGGCACCCGACGCATAATCGGCGGCAAAGATAGTAAAAAAGCAAAGAAAAAGCAACCATTGCACTCAATAATTATCATTGACATACAATAATATATATTAATGATAATTTATTTCTTATAGATAATTAAACCTTCGGTTGTTTTACGACTCTAAAAAATTGAGTAATTTTGCACATAATTTCAAAATCAGGTAAAAACAAGTATAGCAAATGAACAAATATATCAAATGGGGGTTGGTAACCCTACTCATAGCAGGAGTCGGAGTTTTCGGCTACATAAACCTGCAGCCCAAAGAGAACGAGGAGTTGTCCGAAGCCGACAAGAAAGGAAAAGGCAAGGAGAAAAAGACATTGGAGGTGTACGCCAAAGTCATCGGGCCACAACGATTGGTCGACGAACTTCCGATAATCGGCAGACTGGTTCCGGACGAAGAGGTTATGCTCTCTTTCGAGACATCGGGCAAAATAACGGACATTTTCTTCAAGGAAGGCAGTTTTGTCAAGAAAGGGACTCTGCTTGCAAAGGTAAACGACGCGGAACTGCAGGCAGAGCTGAGCCGTCTTGAGGCACAAGTACCGCTTGCCGAGGAGCGCGTCACCCGACAGAGCAAGCTGCTGCAACGCGATGCGGTCAGCAAGGAGGCTTTGGAGATAGTAAAAACGGAACTGGCGACTTTGAACGCAAACATAGAAAAAGTAAAGGCTCAGATAAGACAGACTGAACTTCGCGCCCCGTTCGATGGCGTCATCGGTTTACGTCAGGTAAGTGTAGGTGCATATGCTTCACCCACCACAATCGTAGCTAAGCATACATCTGTAAAGCCTATTAAAGTAGAGTTCTCTGTACCGGAGCGCTATGCCGGCAATATCAAGAAGGGTACGGGTCTTGATTTCAATATCGAAAGCCGACTTGATACACTGCGAGCAGAGGTGTATGCGACAGAGACAAGCATTGACGACAATACCCACACCTTGCTCGTCCGCGCGATACACCCCAACAGCGACGGCAGTCTCATGTCGGGACAATATGCAAGCATACGCCTGAAACAGAATGACATAGAAAATGCCATTGTCGTACCAGCCGAAGCCATCGTCCCCGAAATGGGCAAGAAGAAAGTTTTCGTATACCGTAGCGGCAAGGCAATGCCGGCAGAAGTAATAACCGGAGTAAGAACAGAGTCCGAGATACAGATAATCAAAGGCATAGAGCCCGGCGACACTGTAATAACATCGGGAACACTGCAATTGCGCAAAGGTTCTCAAGTGAAAATCACTGCATATCAATAACAGGCAAGAGCAATCAACATGAACATTTCGGAACTGAGCATACGCAGGCCTGTGCTTGCAACAGTGCTTACCATAATAATACTTATTTTCGGTATCATAGGATATGGCTCACTCGGTGTACGAGAATACCCATCGGTAGACAACCCAATAATCTCCGTCACTTGTACATATGCCGGAGCGAATGCCGAGGTAATCGAGAGCCAGATTACAGAGCCACTTGAGCAGAATCTTAACGGCATACCGGGAATACGTTCACTCACCAGTACAAGCCAACAGGGACAATGCCGCATAACCATCGAGTTCGACCTCTCGGTGGACCTTGAGACCGCTGCCAATGACGTCCGCGACAAAGTTTCACGTGCCCAGAGATACCTGCCACGCGATTGTGACCCGCCGACCGTATCCAAGGCTGATGCTGATGCCATGCCTATTCTCATGGTTGCAATCCACAGCGACAACCACACATTGCTTGAGCTGAGCGAGATTGCAGACCTTACCGTAAAGGAACAGTTGCAGACAATCCCAGACGTGAGCAACGTGCAGATATGGGGAGAGAAACGTTACTCCATGCGCATATGGCTCAATCCGGATGAGATGGCAAGCAAGGGTATCACCCCTGTCGACGTTAAAAATGCGATCACCAACGAGAATGTCGAACTGCCTTCGGGAAGCATCGAAGGAAACACCATGGAACTTACGCTTCGCACCATGGGACAGATGCATACAGCTAAGGAGTTTAACAATATCATCTTGAGAGAGGAGAACGGCAATGTAGTCCGTTTGCGCGACATCGCCGAAGTGGAACTTGATGCCGCCGACATCAAGAGCTACATGAAGATGAACGGTGTGCCTATGGTAGGTGTTGTCGTTGTTCCCCAACCGGGCGCAAACCACATTGAGATTGCCGATGCGGTCTATGAACGCATGGAGCAGATCAAGAAAGACCTTCCCGAAGGAGTCGGATATACATATGGTTTCGACAACACCAAGTTCATCCGTGCCTCAATCGACGAGGTAAAGAACACCGTATACGAGGCATTCATCCTTGTAATCATAATAATATTCCTCTTCCTGCGCGACTGGCGAGTAACACTGATACCATGCCTTGTGATTCCGGTTTCACTCATCGGCGCATTCTTTGTAATGTACCTTGCAGGATTCTCCATAAACGTACTTACGATGCTTGCCGTCGTGCTCTCGGTGGGACTTGTCGTCGATGACGCCATAGTAATGACCGAGAATATATACATACGCATAGAGAGAGGAATGAATCCGATGAAAGCAGGTATCGAAGGTTCAAAGGAGATCTTCTTCGCGGTCATTTCAACAACCGTAACACTTGTGGCCGTTTTCATGCCTATCGTATTCATGGAGGGTATGAGCGGAAGACTCTTCCGCGAGTTCAGTTTCGTGGTTGCAGGTTCTGTGATAATATCATCGTTCGCAGCCCTGACTTTCACACCTATGCTTGCCACCAAACTGCTCAAGAGGCGCGAAATACAACCATGGTTCTACCGCAAGACCGAGCCGTTCTTTACAGGGTTGAACAACATCTACGAGAAATCCCTAAACGCATTCATGAAGGTAAGATGGATTGCGATACCGGTATCCATTGCGATGCTTGCCATAATATGGGTTTACTGGGAGAAGATTCCTGCCGAAATGGCACCGATGGAGGACCGTTCACAGATTACCATAAACACTCGTGGGCCCGAGGGTGTAAGCTACGAATTCATGCAGAGCTACACCGAGGAGATAGCCGAAATAGCTGACTCGATAATCCCCGATGCCGCCTCCATAACATCACGTGTGTCAAGCAACAGTGGAAACATCAGAATCACTCTGAAAGACATCGACGAGCGTGACTACACACAGATGGAGATGGCCGAGAAACTGACTGAGGCTGTGAGCAAGAAGACAAAGGCACGAGCCTTCGTGCAGCAGCAGTCTTCGTTCGGAGGACGAAGGGGAAGCATGCCCGTGCAGTATGTGATACAGGCAACAAGCATCGAGAAGCTGCAGGAAGTACTTCCGGAGTTCCTGCGCAAGGTACACGATAATTCCACATTCAAGATGGCAGACGTAGATCTCAAGTTCAGCAGCCCCGAGATGAGAGTCAACATCAACCGCGACAAGGCAGGTTCAATGGGTGCCAGTGTACGCGATGTAGCCGAGACATTACAATATGGTCTCAGCGGACAACGCATGGGCTACTTCCACATGAACGGCAAGCAGTACGAAATAATCGGTCAGGTGAACCGCGACCAGCGCAACACACCGAACGAAGTAAAGGCTATATACATAAGGAACGACAATGGAGAGATGATACAGCTCGACAACCTTGTAGAGTTTGTCGAGAGCGTAACTCCACCGAAGCTCTACCACTACAACCGTTTCCTTTCGGCCACCGTATCGGCAGGACTTGCCGAGGGCAAGACCATTGGAGAAGGTATTGAAGAGATGGACAAGATTGCCGAAGAGGTACTTGACGACACATTCCGAACAGCCCTTGCCGGTGACTCAAAAGAGTTCCGTGAGAGTTCTTCGAGCCTTATGTTCGCTCTTGTATTGGCACTTGTACTCATATACCTTATACTTGCCGCACAGTTCGAGAGTTTCAAGGATCCGTTCGTAATAATGCTGACAGTACCGTTAGCCATAGCAGGAGCACTCCTGTTCATGGATAGCGGTGGTATTACCATGAATATATTCAGCCAGATTGGTATGATTATGCTTATAGGACTTGTGGCAAAGAACGGTATCCTCATCGTAGAATTCGCCAACCAGAAACAGGAGAACGGAGAGAGCAAGATGGATGCCATCAAGAGTGCTTCACTGCAACGTCTGCGTCCGATCCTGATGACCAGCGCCTCTACAATCCTCGGTCTGTTGCCTCTTGCATGGGCAACCGGTGAGGGTGCAAACCAAAGAATTGCCATGGGTACGGCCGTCGTGGGCGGAATGCTTGTTTCCACCGTACTGACGATGTACATCGTACCGGCAATCTACAGCTACATTTCAACCGAACGAAAAAAGAAAGAGAAAGAATGAGAAACATACTACTGGGCATACTTGCCATAATATCGGTATCGCTCCCTGCACAAGAACTCACTTTGAAGTCATGTATCGACACTTGCCTTCAAAAGAACTTCTCGTTACGCATCAGCCGCAACGAGCTGCAGATTGCAAAGAACAACGTGACACTTGCAAACGCAGGTTATCTTCCGACTTTGGATCTCAAAGCCGGTTATAACGCCGACCTTACAAGCAGCAGCGGAAAACTGCGTTCAACCGGGAACACAGAATCATCATACAACTCGCTCGACCACAGCCTCAATGCAGGAATCAACCTTGACTGGACAATCTTCGATGGATTCAATATCAGCACCACATACAAGCAACTGAAGGAATTCGAACTGATGGGCGAGGCAAACACCCGTCTTGTACTTGAGGAATTTGTTGCAGACCTGATAGCAGAATACTACAATTTTGTACAGCAGAGATGCAGGCTCGAGAACTATTACAACGCCGTTCAGTTGTCAAAAGAGCGTCTTCGCGTCGTTGAAGAGCGTTACAATATCGGAAACTTTTCGCGTCTTGACTACCAGCAGGCAAAAGTAGACTTTTATGCCGACAGCGCAAAATACATAAAACAGCAGGAGGTTGTACTCTCCTCACGTATAGCCCTTAACGAGATGATGGCAAACGAAGCTGTATATACTCCCATCGAGACAAAGGAAAAGGATATTGAAGCCGATGCGACACTCCTTTTCGCAGATCTTTGGAACAACATGTTGGAGAAGAACACCAACCTGAAACTTGCCGAAAGCGACAGGAGACTTAGCGAAATGGACTACAAGAAAGTTTTATCACGCAACTATCCTTATGTAAAATTCAATACCGGGTACAACTACACCTTCAGCAAGTACGACACCAACAGCTACACAAGGCGCAGCAATTGGGGAGGCAGCGCTGGTATAACAGTAGGATTCAACCTGTGGGACGGTAACCGCAAACGCGAAAAAAAGAACGCCCGAATCAAGATAGAGAACGCAAAACTGGAGCGTGACAGACTAGAGCTGGCACTAAAGGCAGAGTTAGGCAATTTGTGGCAAGCCTACCAGAACAACCTCCAGCTCATAAAACTTGAAAAGGAGAATGTAATCACTGCACGCGAGAACCATGAAATAGCAATAGAACGCCACATGTTAGGCGACATCTCCGGAATAGAGATGCGCGAAGCACAACAGAGCCTGATTGAAGCCGAAGAACGCCTTCTCTCGGCAAAATTCCAGACAAAGCTGTGTGAAATATCCCTAAGGCTAATATCCGGGGATATCGACATTTATATGAAGTGACAGAGTTGCACATTTGTATATTTTTCATACCTTTGCAAAGTTTTTTCAAAAAGCATGTTTTCATGCCGTAAAAAGCAGGCAAAACGTTTTTTGACAATGACTTTTGCAATAAACAATCACAACATAAAATGAAAAGAAAATATCTGTTTTTATTACTGCTTCTGATGCCGTTTGCCATCATGGCACAGGTATCTGGAACAGTAAGCGGAAAACTTATCGACGGTGAAGAGGGCGGTCCTATGGGATATGCAACTGTAGGTGTATACAAGGAAGGTAATGACACTCCATTCAAAGGATGTCAGTCAGATGATAACGGAAACTTCAAGATAAACGGACTTGGCGAAGGACGCTACACATTGAAATTTTCAATGGTCGGATACTTGGATGACAGCCGCACAATAAGCATAACAGCCGGAAAGAACAAGATAAATCTTGGCAACATCACGTTAAAAGGATCACGTATGCTCAAGGAGGTCGTCGTAACAGAACAGCGTTCACAGATGAGTTTCGAGATAGACAAGAGAGTCTTTACCGTGGACCAAAGCATTGCAACGACCGGAGGTTCGGCAAGTGACGTACTGGTAGATATACCATCTGTCGAGGTGAGCAATGAGGGAGCTGTATCCTTGCGTGGCAGCGAGAGTGTGACAATATGGATCAACGGCAAGTCGAGCGGACTCACAGCCGACAACCAGGGCGACATACTACAGCAGATGCCAGCCGGTTCAATCGAGAAGATCGAGGTGATTACCAACCCTTCGGCAAAGCACTCGCCCGAGGGTACCGCCGGTATCATCAACATAATACTAAAGCGCGACCGTAAAGCAGGCTACTATGGTAGCGCACAGGCAGGAGGCGACAGCCGTGGCGGTTACAACGCCGGTGCCAACATAAACTTCAGCAGCGGTGCATTCGATGCCTATGGAGGTCTCAACTACCGCAACATGCAGTTCGAGAATGACGGCAACACCGATACGAGATATGCAGGTCTCCCTTATGACAGTTACCAGCGCCAGAGAAGCAGCGGCGAGCACAATCCGAACAACATCTTCGGACGTGCCGGATTCACATGGCGTATGACTGAGAAGGACGAAATCTACGCCAACCTGATGGGTATGTACGGTAACGGCAAGCATAAGAATAACATAATAACAGAAAGCGGTTGGATGAACAGCGAAGGGAATTACGGTGACCCCAACCGCCGTACCGTACGCAACACCTCACAGGAAGGCAGTCCACGCATGTATAATGTAGAACTTGGCTACACACACCGCTGGAGTGACACACACTTCATTGATTTATCTGTAGGACATCATGTTTGGGCACAGAAACGCGATGCGACATACCGTCAGGAGACACAGATATTCGGTGCAGATACAATCATACACAACAGCTACCAGTTCCAGGACGGCGAGAACAAGAGCAGCAACACTGAAATCAAGCTCGACTACGAATACAAGATAAATGACAACCACCGCATTGAGGCAGGTTACAAGGGTGACTTCTCAGATGACAAGAGCCCTGTAATAACATATAATGACGAGGCGCACCATAATGTGGACCGGAACCTTTACAACAAGTTCCGTTACAAACAGGACACCCATGCGCTCTACGCCACATATTCCGGACGTGTCGGCAAACTCGGTTTCCAGGTCGGTCTACGTGGTGAATACTGGAACGTCAGGACACGATCATATGGCTGGAACGAAGAGCAGAGCGGTCAATTGCCAGGCTACACCGGTAAAGATTTCTTCAAGTTGTTCCCAAGTGCATTCCTCAGTTACGAGATTAGCGACGGACAGGAGATTCAGGTCAACTACACACGCCGTCTGCGTCGTCCTTGGGGCGGACAACTCAACAGTTTCCAGAACATCAGCGACTCCACGAACATATCGTTCGGTAACCCCGGACTTGTACCGGAGTATTCGAATGCATATGAAATCAACTACCTGAAGAACTGGGACAACCACACCCTCTCCGTTTCGGGTTACTACCGCACCACCGATGGTGTCATAGAGCGAATAAGCTACAGCAAGGACAATGTGATATATACGACACACGAGAACGTTGCAAGCACACAGTCGGCAGGACTTGAAATCGTGGGCAAAAACCGTTTGTTCAAGATTGTTGACCTTACAACAACCGTGAACCTATTCTATTATAAGCTGGACGGTTTCAAATATGTAATAAACAACCAGACCATCACAGGCGAAGCCGACGAGAATTTTTCATGGAACGCACGCATGACAGCCAGCGTGATGCTGCCATGGGGTATCACAATGCAGCTTACAGGCCGCTACAATGCAAAACGCATTGTGGCACAGGGATACCGCGAACCGAACTATGCCCTTGACCTTGGACTGCGCAAGATGTTCAACAAGAACTGGAGCATAAGCGTGAACGCACGAGACCTGCTCGATTCACGCGGATGGCACAGTGTTACCGAAAACAATCTCTTCCGTCGCGATTCGGAAAGTTCACGTGGAGGACGCACCTTCGGTGTAACACTAACATACAGTTTCGGCAACATGAAGGCCCAGATGCCTAAACGCAAGCAGCAGGAGATGCCAAGCAGCGGATATGACGACATGGATGGCGGCATGGGCGAGATGTAAGAGTCCTGATGCAGGGAACTTAAAACAACAATAAAAGATGCGGATAGCAATATCCGCATCTTTTATTGTTAATGGGAGTGCATTTTTATTCAAAAACATTTCCTAATATCATAAATGTTTGCGAAATTTGGCAGCAAAACGTGTGCTTCTGCACCATAAAAATCAATAACTAACCATAAAAGACCATAATAATGGCAGAAAAAGGACAAACACAGAAACTCGACCAGATTGTCGTGCGTTTCTCAGGTGACTCGGGCGACGGAATGCAGCTGGCCGGCAACATCTTCTCCACAATCTCAGCGACAGTGGGAAATGACATCTGTACCTTCCCAGACTACCCGGCCGACATCCGTGCCCCGCAAGGAGTGCTGACAGGCGTTTCGGGATTTCAGGTACACGTAGGAGCAGACAAGGTGCTGACTCCCGGTGACAAATGCGACATTCTGGTTGCCATGAACCCGGCAGCACTGAAGACACAGTACAAGCACTGCAAGCCAACCGGTGCCATAATAATAGACAGTGACTCATTCACAGAGAAGGACTTGCAGAAAGCGGAGTTCAAGAGCGATGACCCCATAACAGAACTGGGTATCACATGCGAGGTTGTCCCCTGCCCCATCACATCACTCTGCCAGGCAACACTTGCCGACAGTGGCATGGACAACAAGAGTATACTCCGTTGCAAGAACATGCTTGCACTTGGTCTTGTATGCTGGATATATGACCGTGACCTCGCGCTTGCCGAGAACATGCTCCGCAAAAAATTCGCAAAGAAGCCGGAGATTGCAGAAGCGAACATTAAGGTACTGCATGCCGGATATGACATGGGGCACAACACCCACACATCCATTGCACATACATACAGTGTAGAGAGCGACCCTGCGACAAAAAGGGGACGTTACATGGACATCAACGGCAACAAGGCTACCGCATACGGTCTTATGGCAGCAGCCGAAAAGGCAGGCATGAGACTCTTCCTGGGTTCCTACCCCATCACCCCTGCTACGGACATTCTCCACGAACTTGCGAAACACAAATCAATGGGTGTGATTACGATGCAGGCCGAGGATGAGATTGCCGGTTGCGCATCGGCTGTAGGCGCGGCATATGCAGGAGCGCTCGCATGTACATCAACATCGGGCCCAGGTATATGTCTCAAGAGCGAGGCAATCAACCTTGCTGTAATAACAGAATTGCCGTTGGTAATCATTGACGTCCAGCGCGGAGGCCCGTCTACAGGACTCCCTACAAAGAGCGAGCAGACCGACCTTCTTCAAGCACTTTACGGACGTAACGGTGAAAGCCCGATACCGGTAATTGCAGCGACATCGCCAACCAATTGCTTCGATGCTGCATTCACAGCATGCAAGGTTGCCGTAGAGCACATGACACCCGTCATCCTGCTCACCGATGCATTCATTGCAAACGGTTCTGCAGCATGGAAACTTCCCGACATAAATGCTTATCCTGCAATAGTTCCGCCATATGTTACTCCGGAGATGCAGGAGGGATGGAGTCCCTACAAGCGTAACCCTGAAACGGACGTACGTTATTGGGCAGTACCGGGCACACCGGGATTCACACACCGTATCGGCGGACTTGAGAAGAGTGCTGCTACAGGTGCCATTAGCAACGACCCCGCCAACCACCACAATATGGTTGAGGCAAGAGCCAGGAAAGTTGCGAAAATTGCTGACAGCCTGCCACTCCAGCAAGTTGAAGGAGACGTGGATGCCGACCTGCTCATTGTAGGCTTCGGCGGCACATACGGACACCTTTGTGAAGCTATGCAGCAGATGCAGAGCGAAGGAAAGAAGGTTGCTCTTGCACACTTCGAATACATCAACCCGTTGCCACGCAACACCGAAGAGATTCTTCGCCGCTATAAGAAGATTGTCGTTGCCGAACAGAATATGGGACAACTCGCCGGCTATCTGCGCAGCAAGTTCCAGGGAGTAGTACTACACCAGTACAACGAAGTGAAAGGACAGCCTTTCGCAGTTGAGTCACTGGCAAATGCATTCACTAAAATAATGGAGGAATAAAAGATGAGCGAATATAAGGCACAAGATTATAAGTTCGGACAGCCACGTTGGTGTCCGGGGTGCGGCGACCACTCATTCCTGGGTGCGCTTCACAAGGCAATGGGAGAACTGGGCGTTGCTCCTCACAACATTGCAGTGATTTCCGGTATCGGTTGCTCTTCACGTCTGCCCTACTACATGAATACATACGGTTTCCACACCATACACGGCCGTTCTGCAGCCATTGCTACAGGTGCAAAGGTTGCAAACCCCGATCTTACAGTATGGCAGGTATCGGGTGACGGCGACGGCCTTGCCATCGGCGGTAACCACTTCATACATGCAGTACGCCGTAACATCGACCTTAACATGATTCTGCTCAACAACCGCATATATGGCCTTACCAAGGGCCAGTACTCACCGACATCGGTGCGCGGATTCGTGAGCAAGTCATCACCCTACGGTACAGTCGAAGACCCGTTCCGTCCTGCCGAGCTATGCTTTGGAGCACGCGGTAACTTCTTCGCACGCTGCGTGGCAACAGACATGGCAGCAGCTGTAGAGTGTCTGAAAGCAGCCGCAAAACACAAAGGAGCATCGGTAACCGAGGTCCTTCAGAACTGCGTTATCTTCAATAACGGTACACACGAGAGTGTATACACAAAGGAGGGACGTGCAAAGAATGCCATATACCTTGAGCATGGCAAGCCGATGATTTTCGGCGAGAACCGCGAATTCGGGCTCATGCAGGAGGGATTCGGCCTTAAGGTCGTGAAGATTGGAGAGAACGGAGTAACCGAGAATGACATTCTTGTTCATGATGCACACTGCAAAGACACCACCCTGCATTTGAAGCTCGCCCTCATGGAAGGTCCTGATTTCCCCATTGCGCTCGGTGTAATACGAGATGTTGAGGCTATCACCTACAACGAGGCTGTACATGCCCAGGTTGAGGAGGTCAAGAGTGCAAAGAAATACCATAACTTCAACGAACTGCTCGAAACCAACGAAATTTGGGAGATAAAATAAGACTTTATCTCATAACACATAGAATAACAACAAGATGATCATGAACAGAAGGATTTCAATTCTGATTATCGCCTCTCTATATCTGTTTGCAGGCACAGCGCTTGCAAACAGATATAATAATGAAGATGGGGATGAAACAGACTATTTCAATGCAGGTGTAGAGATAGAATCTTTATGGAATTTAACAGGAGATGATTTCGCAGTTTATAAAGCTGCTGAAGCATATTATGAAGAGGTTGCCGGTCATGGGTTCTTATCGAACCATGGACATTACCCCATTCCTGAACCGGACAATTTGGTAGAATACTTTGCAAAGGTACCGGACGAGATAATTGCAGTTGAAGGCTGGCATTATGACTATGAAGACTTTGAAACCAGAGACAAGTACATTAAAGATTTCCAGGATGCCATCAAAGAGTTACAGTTATACTCCGAAGGCAAACTTCAAACATTTCCAAAAGAGAGGATTTATGAAGCATTCTTTACAGTTTACCACACTGCTTCAATGTTAGAGAGTGAGGGTGGCACACCAGCAACTTGGCGTCTTCTATGCTTCAGGCTCATGGAACAGATAGTAAGGTTATGCCCTGACATAAGGATGTTGACAGATATGGTAACCGATGACGGTAGGGCCGCAATAATCGACTTGAAAAAAGAAACAGAAGAAAACCATCCAGGTCATTACCAACCTCAATTCAATTTTATTGTGACAACCAATGAAAATGGTGAAAAGATTCTACATACAGGATCAGAGAACCGTATATACAGATTCACAAACAAGAAAGGTGAGAGTTATTACTTGGCATCAAGCCATGGGAAATACATCTCCAGCAATAACGACACTTATTTATCATGTTCCATCAGTAATGGCAATTATTTCTTTGAGATAGACGGGGAAGATGTTTTCCGCAAATGGTATCATGGGGTTGAAGGTCATGATTATCATTATAGATTATGCGAACATATCGTGTTCAATCCCAAAGAGATCAGTTGGACAAAATGTACACAGAACGGAGACCTTTATCATCAGATAGAGGGAACCGAGAAATTATATCTTGACATAGAAGAAATCAGATTCTACACAAAATAACTGCAAATATCTCATGCAGCGAAGGGAGTGCGTCATGACGCACTCCCTTCGCTGCATGCTAGTGGATGGAACTATAAAACAATGCTATAATTCCTGAAAATATTTTCTTATTAGGAAGAATACGATTTTAAACAGTTCCTAAAAATATTATACAAAAAACCGCAAAAATGTTTCAACAAATAAAATATTTGACTACTTTTGAAATTGACAAAAACCACTCTACAGCATTCTTAGAATCATTTTTCTACAGAGAATAAAATAAAACTTATAAAACTTTAACCACCGGGAACATTCGCTTGCAAAAAGCGAGCATTCCCGACCTAAACAAAACAATATGAAACTACTAAAAAAGGTTGGAAGGTCACTGCTTGCAGTAGCCATTCTGGGAATTCCACTTTCCCTCATGCCCACAGAGTCATGGGCAAGCACATCCACAATGTCGTCAACTCAAGATGATGGCACAGTAAAAGGTAAGGTAACCGACGAGAAAGGCGAGGAACTTATCGGTGCTGTGGTATCCGTTGAGGGCACCAATATCGCAGCCTTTACAGAGGTTGACGGTTCGTTCGTCCTTAAAGGTGTAACCAAAGGAGCCAGTATCAAGGTTGAATATATCGGTTACGAACCGATTATCAAAGTCTGGAACGGAGGTCCGCTCAACTTCGAGATGTCAGATGGTGGCACACAGCTTGAAGCTGTTGTCGTTACAGCCATGGGTATCATGCGTAAGGAAAAATCACTTACTTATGCGACCCAGATGATTAAGGCTGACGAGCTTTTCAAGGCTCCGGACGCAAACCTCGTCAACTCGCTCGAGGGTAAGGTTTCAGGTATCACCATCACCCCAAGTGCCGGTGGTGCCGGTGGTGCATCCAAGATTACACTCCGCGGTAACAAGTCGGTCATGGGTGACAATGCACCGCTCATCGTAATTGACGGTATCCCAATGACTAACAGCATACGTGGTCAGGCAGGAGTTGACGCGTTAAAGAACGAGACATCAATTTCCGAGGGTGCCGACCCGTTGTCAATGATTAACCCTGATGACATCGAGTCCATGAACGTGCTTAAGGGTGCGAATGCGGCTGCCCTTTATGGTTCACGTGCAGCCAACGGTGTCATCATGATTACCACGAAGAAGGGTAAAGAGGGTAAAATGGAAGTTACTTTCAACTCCAGCACAACCCTTGAGACCCCTATGCTCACTCCCGAAATACAGAATATGTACGGAGGTGCGAAATATGGCAAGAAGAGCGGTAATTTCCTGAGAATGTCTGTCGGAAGCTGGGGTAACCGCCTTCCTGGTGGAGGTTCAAATGTCATTGAGGTTGCCAATGAAGAGAAGTATTATGAGAAAGGAGTACGCAACCTCTATCTTCGCGGTACAGCAAAGGATGATATCGCAGACTTCTACAGTACAGGTTTCACAACCAACAACTCACTGGCAGTATCAGGCGGTACTGAGAAGATACAGACCTATGTATCTTACTCGAACTCACACTCACAGGGTATGATCGAGACCAACAAGTACAACCGTAACACATTCGCATTCCGCCAGACTTACAAACTTTGGGATCGTATCACTCTCAATGTCAATGTAAACTACATGCAGACCAAGAGCAAAAACCGTATAGGCGGTGGACGTATCTTCAACCCGATCTATGACATATATACCGCAAGCCGCGATATTGACATGGATTACTACAAGAAGAACTACGAAATTGCCGACGGCGAATGGAAGTCTTCGAACAGCACCGACTCATACTGGTCACTTGATCCGAATGGCGAATATGTTCATAATACAGGTACATATGCTCTGCTCAATGGACCTATGCAGAACTGGGCGCAGCAGGCTACCAAGACTAACAACCCCTATTGGTTGCTGAACAAGAACTTCTCTGAATCAAGAGAAGACCGTTTCTTTGCAAGTTTCCAGGCCAACTACGAGATCATTAAGGGTCTGAATCTTCAGGCACGAGTATCGCTTGACCACAGCAAGTACAATGATGAAGGCGGACGCTACGCAACAACAATGTCTGTAGAGAACATGGAACGTTATGGTGTATATTGGTTGAACAATAACCGTACAAATGAAATCTACACCGATTATTTGATCTCATACAACACACAGTTCACCGATGATTGGTCATTCTCTGCTACTGCAGGATACGTTGGACATACAACCAAGGGTGTCAACCAGAACTACTATGATGGCGCAACAACAATCGTTCCCGGACGCGTAAACAACATGGTCACAGCAATTCCTACAGCTGTAAACATCTTCTACCCACAGGGAACAATCGAAGGCAAGACAAACTCCAAATCAAAGAGCAGCAATTGGGACCAGGCTGCACTTGCTACAGCACAGGTCGGTTGGCAGGACAAGGTATTCGTAGACGTATCATACCGTCAGGACTGGTACCGCCCATTCCGCCAGTTCGCGCACCTCGGTACAGATGAGAGCTACGGCTACTTCGGTTTCGGTGCCAATGCCGTACTGAGCGACATCATCAAGTTGCCAGATTGGTTTACATATGCAAAATATCGTTTGAGCTACTCTGAGGTAGGTAACTCAATACCTAACGCTGTGTTCAACTCAACATTCATGAACCTTGTTACAGGTGCCATTGCGACCAATGGTTACGCATCATTCCGCCCTGTACCAGAGACAACCAAATCTTTCGAGACCGGTCTTGAAATGCAGTTCTTTAATGATTGCCTTAACCTTGACCTGACCTATTATAACTCTGCAATGCACAACTCATACCTTACAGCGTCGCTTCTCAGCGGTAAGACTCTGCCGGTAAACTCAGGAATCATCCGCAACCAGGGTATCGAGCTTACAGCAGGCTACGACTGGAAGATGAGCCGCAACTGGCGTTGGAAGACTTCGGTTAACTTCTCATACAACTTCAACGACATTGAAGAAATCTACAACGACCCCAAGACCGGTGAAAGTGCAATCCTCACCAGCGAGATTGGAGAAAGTTCCGTTCAGATACGCTACGAGAAGGGTGGCAAGTATGGCGACATGTACATCAAGGATTTCATCCGCCACACAGAAGATGTTTATGACGATGCCGGTAACCTTATCAACAAGAAGGGCGATATCAAGCTCACTTACTCTGGAGCTGTACAGGAAAGCCAGACATTCAACAAGTACATCGGCAACATGAGTTCCGATTGCCAGTTGTCATGGTCAAACACTTTCACATACAAGGACTTCTCACTCTACTTCCTCATCAATGGACGTATCGGTGGCAAGGTCGTATCCCTTACAGAGCGTTATCTTGACCGTCTGGGTAACTCAAAGCGCACAGGAGATGCCCGCAACTTTGCTGAGAACTGGGTTAACCCCGAGACTGGCAAACAGGGCTTGTACCTTAAGAACGGCAAGATTACATCAAAAGAGGACGGCGGTTCAGTACATGCGATGTTCATCAATGACGGACGTGACGTTGTTGCGGTGCAGAAGTACTATGAGAACGCTTCAATGGAAGACTACGTATACGATGCTACAAACTTCCGTCTGCGCGAACTCTCATTCGGTTACACATTCCGCGACCTCTTCGGTGAAAACAAGAACTTGAGTCTCTCATTGGTATGCCGCAACCTTTTCTTCCTTTATAAGGATTCACCGGTTGACCCGGACATCTCATTGGCAACAGGAAACGGTGCCGGTGCATTCGACCTGTTCAACATGCCATCGGCACGTTCGTTCGGTCTCAATATCAAGGTTAACCTTTAAACCGATAAGGCAAACATCCATTTAATAACAGAAAAAGAAATCATTATGAAAAAGAAATATTTAGTACTTGCAGGCTCAATGTTATTTGCTTCGGCAACAATGCAGTCATGCCTTGACTATGATGATCCGGGTGATGAGCTCGGCTTGGGCGACATTATTCTGGAAGATGACAAGCCCGATACACCGGAGGACAGCATAAGCACACCGGACAACTTTGACGAACTCGTAAAGAGGTATTCCGCTGTCGACACCCTCGACTATACCCGCGAGGTTACAATGGAGGAGGTAGCAGATGCCATCGGCAAACTGCAGATTCAGTTCAGCCAGGCTCAGGGAGGACGTTATTGCCTTCGTGGAGGCAAGGAGGCGGCATACCCCGGTGCACACGCTTATCAGCGCCAGTATAGCCTCGGCCCCGACACCTACGCCCAGTATTTTACCGTGCCTCACCGTGACTTCATGTATGGAACTTTAACGTCGACATATGACATATCGGCCGACTTCAACGGTGGACCGTTAGGTGCATATACAATGGCAAAGAACACATTCATGCCACTGCTCAATAACCCGGCAATCAATGTAATTCCCGAGATTAAGGCAGTAAACCTCCTGTTCTATTGCCTCTCGGCACAGGAGCAGGTAGACCTTGCAGGCCCTTTCACCTATTTCGAGGACAAGAGAAATCTTGAGGACCCACGCGTATACAACAACGTGAAGAGCATCTACTACAACATTGTAGAGAACCTCGACGACATAGTTGCATGCCTCAAGAACTACGAGAACCGCGAACCATGGTACAAAGATATGATTTCAGGAGTGCTGGCCCAGTACCATGACACAAACCGTAAGTTCTTCTTTGAGGGAGACATGTCTTTCGACACATATATCAAGCTGGCCAATTCATTGAAACTCCGTATGGCAATGCACATTGTAAAGGTTGAGCCACAGACCGCTAAGAAATGGGCTGAAGAAGCTGTTGAAAGCGGCGTTATTGAGAGCGCTGATGACCAGCAGGGTATCTTCCCGATATTCCTCGGTTTCGGTCATCCACTGGTTGACATCTGCAACAGCTGGGGCGACCTTGTACTCTCGGCATCATTCGAGAGCCTTCTCATGAGCCTTGGACACCCCTACGCTGACTACATCTTCGCAAAGAACAGCAACGACATCATCAACGAAGATGAAGAAGAGGTACTCCCTGCAAACACCAGAATCTGTGGTCTGTTGGGCGGCACACTCGTAGGCACAGGACAGGACTACTCTGTAAACCAGCTCCAGGCATTCTCAAAGTTGAATACAGAGACATTCTCACAGGCACTCGCCCCACTCTACTTCATAAAGTGGGCCGAGGTTGACTTCTTGCGTGCCGAAGGCGCATTGCGCGGTTGGAACATGGGTGGCGATGCGCAGTTCTTCTATGAGCGCGGTATCCGCAACGGTTACATGGAAGACCCGATGTTTGCCGACCAGTTCCCATACAAGCAGAACATTGAGGAGTATATTGAACGCGAAGATCCCAACGAATACTTCTGCATAGACCCAACAGGCGAAAACGGCACAATGGAGAGTGTAACCAAGATTGGCGTAAAATGGAACAATGATGACAGCAATGAGACAAAACTCGAAAAAATAATCACCCAGAAGTACATCGCGCTTTTCCCACTTTCCACAGAGGCATGGACAGAGATGCGTCGTACAGGTTATCCTAAGGTATTCTCTATCCTGAATCCGGACGATGGCGACGGTTCTATAGCACCGGGCGAGATGATACGCCGTATACCTTGGGTTCCGACCGATCCACGTGTACAAGACATTGTCACCAACTACGCACTGCCTACATTGGGCGGTCCCGACGCGCAGGCTACACGCCTATGGTGGGATGTTGACGCTCCTAACTTCTAACCAGAGCATTACAAAAAGAGCAGGTTCATGATGTGAAGTGAACCTGCTCTTTTTATCAATAAACGGGAAATACCTCTTTTCATAAAAAAGACTAAAAAGTATTTCTGCGGAGCTATCTTTACTTGATAAATATATTGATATTTAAAATAAATTACTACATTTGCTTTGTATGCAAGCACCAAATATGCACAAAAAATGACATTTTGCAAGCAACACAAAGACTTTTGCGACAATATGTTTGAAAAAATATATTTATAGAAAAATACATTCATTAACTAACCAAAAAATTCTGTATTTATGAAGAAACGTTACTTCGCAGGATTTGCGTTGGCTCTTGCTCTTCTTGGAACACCGGCAGAGACGACAGCGCAAAACCTTTCAGAGACAGCAACACAGGAGATTTATGACTTCTCCGGTTTTGATGTACAGAAATTGCTCGACCTTTTCTACACCGTTGAGCAACAGGGACGCAAGTACCCGACAATGGAGGAGTTCGAGTCTATCGGTATCCAGGCATCAGACATTGCGTTCGTGCGTTCACACGTACGCCGTGCCGAGATTCTTGACCGCAGCGACCGTCTCCGTCCACAGACCTACGAAAAACGTAACCTGTTCCTCAACATTCCTATGGACGTGGGTTCAGGCGGTGCAGCAGGCTATCCTAACGACAAGTTCGCAGCCGACGTATTCTCTATGTGGCAGTACACCAACCTCTTCGGTTCATGGAACCACGGATTCTTCCAGGCTCCCGGTGCTTGGGTCGATGCGGCACACCGCAACGGAACAAACATCATGAGCGGTATCGCATTCTTCGAGAGCTGGACCGAAGGCAGCGGTGACGGTGCTTACAGCGCACTCATTACCCAGAAGGTAAACGGTGAGTTCAAGTATGTGAGACCACTCATCAACTGCTTGATGTTCTTCGGTGCTGACGGTATCAACTACAACTGGGAGGACAACAGCTACAGCAATGCCGACATAGTGGCATTCCACAAGGCCCTCTACAAATATGCCAAGGAGGTCGGTTTCAACGACTACGACAGTGCTATCTACACAGCCGTAAATGGTCTTGCTACATATAACTTGAGCACAGCAAACGCCCTCCTCGGTAACTCAGAAGGCCAGACACATGCCCTTATGCTTAATTACAGCGGCGGTGACTTTACCAGCGCATACAACATGCAGCAGTCGGTACAGGTGGCAGAACAGACATTGGGTACCACTGAGGACCTTTATACCGGTGTTTGGATTGTCGGCATGGACCGCAGCTGGAACAACCTTGACCAGGGCGATGCACACAGAATTGGTATCTGCCTTTGGGGCGAGCACGGACAGAGCCGTTTCTTCAGCTACAACGTGGGTGACGGTGCATTCGACACACAGGGCAACTACCAGAGATTGCTTGAGCGTGCAATGTCAGGCGGTAACCGCAACCCGCTCAACCGCCCTGCAGTAACAAGGGCCAACAGCGGTCAGATCAACTGGGAGGCAACAGCAAAATTACCTTATCCTTTGATGAACTTTGCAGGTATCGCAGAGTGGATTCCCGAGCGCTCTGCAATCCAGGGTGACATGCACTTCCGCACACACTTCACACTTGGTAACGGTGACCGTTATTTCTACAAGGGAAAGAAATCATATGCAGGCAGCTGGTACAACATGAGTTCTCAGGACCTTGTTCCAACATACCGTTGGCTCTGCCTCAAATCCAATACAACCGACCAGGTAAGCAGCGACATTGCTGTCAACTACACACACCTTGACGCTTACACAGGCGGTTCATGTATCGAGCTTACCGGCGCAGCAACTGCTACAGGCACAGATATTGTTCTCTACAAGACATCGCTCAAGGCTGCTGACGGCGCTTATGCTAAACTTGCAGTCAAGACATTGAAAGATATAAAGGCTACAAACCTCTATCTGATTCTCAAGAAGAAAGGCAGCGACGCATGGCTTGAGTATCCATACGGCGATGTTGCAGGCAATACATGGGAAGAGAAGAAGATTGACCTTTCAGGCGTTGCAAGCGGTGATGTTATCGAGCGTATCGGCCTGCGCGTAAAGGGCGACAACAACGACTATCAGCTTTATGTAGGTAAACTTGAGCTCAACGACGAGAGTACTGTTACCCCTGCAAATGTGAAGGATGTTGTAGCCGAGGTAAAGAAGGAGACTAAGAGCTCCATGGCTATCAAACTCCACTGGAACGTTGAGGCAACAGCCAAGACACGTGCCGACTGGGGTCTCGTATACAACGATGAGGCAAACATCGACCACTTCGAGATTCTCATGAAGATGGGCGAGGATGGCAAGACAATGAAGGTAGGTACCACATCACAGTGGGCGTCACTTGTTCCGAACATCGATTTCGAGAGCGTGAACGATGTTCCTTATGTTGGTGTACGCGCCGTTTCTACCGACCTCAAGACATACTCACCAATCCAGTGGGTAAAGGTTGACCGTGCTGCACAGAGTGCTCTCCCCGAGAAGGAAGAGGAGTATGGCAACTACGGTATAAGCCAGATGGACGACCAGTGCGAGGGTGCTGACATTGCACGCAAGCAGCGCTATGTGACATCAGTGACAACAACCGGTGCGACACAGAACCTCAACTACTCGGCAAACGGCCCTGTTGCCGACGGTACACAGTATGCAAAGGCTCTTGACCATGTATTGAAGGTTAAGCAGGGCCAGACTGTAACAATGACCATCAAGTGCGCAAACTTCGAAGACGGCTTGAAATGGTGCTTCGCCGGTGGTTGGATGGACCTCAACGGTAGCGGCGACTTTGACAAACCGCTCCCAACAGAGAGAACTGCTGCTGAGATTGCCGACGGCAAGACAACTACCGACTCCGAAGGCGAGCGCTTGTTCTTTGCCGGAACAATACGTGATGAGACTCCTTCTTTCCAGACTTCAGGTATCACATTCAGTTTCAAAGTTCCCGACAATGCAACTCCCGGCCCAAGCCGTTTGCGTATTGTGTTCTCTGACGCTTGGTTCGCAGGTATGTTCAACCCTGTAGGTTACCATGCAAAGGGCTTTACAATTGACTTCGGTGTTGAGATCGAGGGTACAAACCCGGGCCGCGTAGTTGTTGACACACGCGACCAGGGCGAGGCTGAGGAGCCTGAAAGCCTTGACGCAGAGACTTCTGTTGAGCAGGTTGCCGGCGAGATTTCAACTGCTGAGGGCATTGACGGTGCAATCGTTATCAACAATGCCGACAAGGCTTGGATCTACACAGTTGACGGCAAACTCGTTGAGTTCGTGAAGAACCCTGCACAGGTTGCTGTTGCTGAGGGTGTTTACCTCGTCAAGATGCAGAACGGAAACATCATCCGTTCGGCAAAGGTGGTTGTAAAGTAACCCTTTACAACCGGCTCGACAATACGAGCAGCAAACAGTCGCGGGTTGTGCGGACAGAGTTCGCACCTCGCGGGTTGCGATAAGCGTGTGCTGTCAAGGTGCAATATACAACCGGCTCGACAAGACGAGCAGCAAATAATTCAGGCAGCGCGCTCCCCAGAGCGCGCTGCTTTTGTTTGCTCCATATTTTTTCAGTACCTTTGCACTGCGTAAACAACGCGAGTTCAAAATAAACTCAACAAAATCGCGAAACTGTCATCCTGACAAAGCGAAGCGGCGGAAGGATCTCTGCACCAATTCTCTATAGATGCTTCACTACGTTCAGCATGACAAAAATGCTTTAGGCAACACCTATATTATTATATCGGGCTCACGTTAGACAGGAACCCAGAAAACCACACACAGAATAATGCAAAAGATAAAGACCTCGCACGGACTATTTGCCCTTACTCCAATTATAGTACTGCTCACTGTATACCTTGCTGGTTCAATGATTGCAGGAGACTTCTACTGCATTCCCATTGCAGTAGCATTCATAATTGCAGCAGTGTACGCTGTCGCAATCTCGAAAGGGAGCCTCAACGACCGCATCGACAGTTTCTCAAGAGGTGCGGCAAGCACACGTATCATGTATATGATATGGATATTCGTGCTTGCAGGAGCATTTGCCACAACCACAAAGGCTATGGGCGCCATAGACGCCACTGTCATGCTTGCACGCAGTGCAATACCTGCCAATTACCTGCCGGCAGGAATATTCATTGCAAGCTGTTTCGTTTCCTTCTCTATCGGGACATCCGTGGGGACAATTGTCGCACTGACACCGGTTGTCACTGCACTTGCGGCACAAATAGGATGCAACACAGCCTGGATGATTGCAATTGTGGTGGGAGGATCTTTCTTCGGCGACAATCTCTCATTCATTTCGGATACAACAATAGCAGCCACACAAACCCAAGGATGCTCAATGCGGAGCAAGTTTTATTCGAACATACTGATTGTCGCCCCTGCTGCCATAATCACAATGCTCATATATGCCTTCAACGGAAACAGCATTGAGGCTACAGAGGCTGTAGAATTCAACATTATTGATTCGCTTAGGTGCCTACCCTACCTTATTGTAATTATTGCAGCACTATGCGGCATCAATGTATTGCTGGTTCTTGCATTGGGAGTAACATCCGCCGCCATTCTCGGCCTTGCATACGGCAGTTTTGGCGGAATCGACCTCTTTACACACATAGGCAACGGTGCAATGGGCATGGGTGAACTGATTATCGTTACCATGCTTGCAGGAGGCCTTCTTGAACTGGTGCGCCGGAATGGAGGCTTAGATTACCTTATACAAGTCACCACAAGCAGGATAAATTCAAGGCGTGGCGCAGAGTTCGCCATTACGGCACTCACAGCATTAGCAAACATCTGCACTGCCAACAACACCATTGCGATATTGTCTGTCGGTGACATTTCGCGTGACATTGCCAAACAGTTCAAGATATCGCCCAGACGCTCGGCCAGCCTCATGGACACCTCATCTTGCTTTGTACAGGGTATCATCCCTTACGGAGCCCAGTTGCTCATGGCATCGAGCCTGGCCGGAGCATTGGTATCGCCAATGGAGATAATACCTCACTTGTATTACCCCATGTGTGTTGGAGCTGCGCTACTGCTGTCTATCATAATAAAGAGAAAGAAAGGATAAGACTCCTTTAATTACTACAAAGGCAAAAAAGAGGCCAAAGGGCTGCAAAGATCTATTGTTGCCGACGTTGTCCAAACTTCAACCAACCCCCTCAATTTCCTTTAGCAGTCCTTAATCCCTTAACAAAAAAAGGGTCAGTAGCAAAAAGGTGTGGGTCAGCAAAATATTTGCAGTAGTTATGAAAAAGAGATCCCTCGTCGCTACGCTCTGTCGGGATGACAATTGCGCAATGACAAGCAGAGGTAATCTCTTTAACCGGCACCGTTAAATTC
>JAFQEZ010000079.1 GCA_017398805.1 Bacteroidaceae bacterium
AAATAGCAAAGTAAACTTTGCATTTAACTCGTTTGCACAAATTTTCTGTGTTACGTTTGCCTTCAAAATCCTCATTTACGCTTAGTAAACTGCGGTTTTGAAGCCTGCACAAGCCTTGAACTTTGCTTTTTATTCACCCCCAACAACAAGAGGATGACTTTTGGGTCACCCTCTTGTTGTTTTTTCTGCTAAAAAGTTGCCTGTTTGGCGGCATAGAACTATTTTCGCGATAAAATTATAGATTGTATGAAAAGGATTGTAATGACGATGCTTCTTGCATTGTCAATAGTAGCGGGATTTGCATGCAATAAGGGGAAGTTGTCGAAGCGCCAGTCAAAGAAGGTAAAGGAATATTTCGTGCAGGCGTTGCAGGGTACGGATAGCGAGTACAGTAATGACAAGGCTATAGCCCTCAAGGATATACCGGATATGCGTGCAGCCGTGTGGAACTGCTGGCGTGAGGCAGTAGGCGGTTTTGCCGAGGAGAAATTGATTGCTCCTTTCGCTAAGGAAGAGCCTCGCGATACCGGTTACTGGCATTTGCCCGAGAGTCTTGAGCCTGATGCGAATATGCCGTACTATTTCATAAAGAAGGGCGAGCAGCCAGAGGCTGGTTATCCCCTTTTCCTTTATATGCATGGTTCGGGCGATAAACGCAGTGAGTGGGAGAACGGCTTTAGACTTTGTCATAGCTATGAGGATGCTCCGTCGCTGCATTTCATTCCTCAGATACCGAACGGTTACGGCGAGCTCTATCGTTGGGCGATACAGAGTAAGCAGTGGGCTTGGGAAAAGCTGTTGCGCTTGGCATTTCTTGAAGATAACATAGACCCGAACAGAATCTATTTCTATGGAATATCAGAGGGTGGCTACGGTAGCCAGCGTCTTGCTTCGTTCTATGCCGATTATCTTGCAGGTGCAGGTCCTATGGCTGGTGGTGAACCGTTGAAGAATGCTCCTATGGAGAATCTTGCCAACATCGCATTCGCACTCCGTACAGGTGAAATGGATTATGGCTTTGCGCGAAATGCAATGACATATAACGCTGCTTTAACCATTGATAGCCTCTCAAAAGTGCATGAGGGACTGTATAGACATTTTATAGAACTTGTTCCAGGCATGGGACATGGCATAAACTATGAGAAGACAACCCCATGGTTAAGCAAGCATACCCGTAATGCTCATCCTGCATATTTCTATTGGGAGGATTATGATATGTACGGCCGTCACCGTACCGGTTTCTACAACTTGAGGGTGAACGAGACTTCACGCAACAATGACGAGGAGCGTACATGCTATGAAGTAAGCATCAAGGAGAATACTATTGAACTTAAGGTCGAGAATGTGACCTACACCACAACAAAATCGATATACAATATCCCCATGTACTTCTCCCGAAGTTATACAAAGGCTACAAAGGGCAACGTGACATTATACCTGAACGAGGAACTGTTTGACCTTTCAAAACCTGTAAAGGTGGTTGTCAACGACAAGGTGGCATTCGATGGCAAAGTTGAACCGACAGTCGAGGCGATGGTAGAGAGTTGTGCGGAATATTTCGACCCCGAGCGTGTCTTTCCCGCAAAAATTGATGTGGAGATACGATAAAGTTGAGAACTGAAAACTGAAAGTGGAAAGTGCCATTTCCGCTTGACATTAAACATTGCACTTTTCACATTAAGAAGCTCGTTTGCACTATTTTTGTGCTCTATAAAAAATTTGGCGATATAAATTTAAACAACTTCTAAACATTGCGTTATTTTGATTATCTTCGCGGAACTTTGCATTTGAGATATAAGAATGAATCAGGAATATCCTTCAGTGCTTCTTGAGAGGGCGGTAAAAGAGTTTACCAAACTGCCGGGCATCGGTCGTAAGACCGCTACCCGTCTGGTGTTGCACCTGCTACGTAAGAAAGAGGAGGAGGTTGCCGGTTTCTCCGATGCAATAATCACGCTGAGACGCGAGGCAAAATATTGTCGCGAGTGTCATAGTATATCGGACACAGATATCTGCCCGATATGTGCCAACCCTATGCGTGACCACAGCACGATATGTGTGGTGGAGAATATACAGGATGTAATGGCAGTGGAGAACACGATGCAATACAAAGGTGTGTACCATGTGCTGGGTGGCGTGATTTCCCCTATGGATGGTGTTTCGCCGGCAGATCTTCACATAGAGAGCCTTGTAGACCGTGTGGCTGCCGGTGAGGTGAAAGAGGTTATCCTTGCGCTAAGTTCCACAATGGAGGGCGACACGACCAATTTTTACATTTACCGCAAGTTGCAACAGTTTGATGTAAGACTCTCGGTGATAGCGCGTGGAATATCGGTTGGCGATGAGTTGGAGTATGCCGACGAAGTGACACTCGGCAGATCGATAAAGAACAGGACAGAATTTACAGGCAAAACATTTTGATGATGGAAAAGAAAGATATAATAAAGGCATTGAGAGTGAACCATATATTTTCACTTCTTTCTGCAATAATTGCTATAGTCGTCTTTGAAACGGGAATATTGACCGAAGGTTCGTTGGCAAATGCCGTCTCTGATACGGCAATATATGTAATACAGGTGTCTGTGGTAATGGCTACAGTGCTGCTTGTGCCTTTGGCGATAAAGGGTTTCACAAATAGTCTGAACAAAAAGGTAGGGTGCAGCGAGGAGGATTATCTCAAGCTTTTTGTCAAGAAGAGCGTACAGAGAATCTTTATACTCTTTATCGTGCTGTTGCTGAATATATTCGTATATTACGGAGTAGGGTATGAGGGATCACTTTACTGCGGAATACTTGCACTTGGCTCGTTGATATATAGCTTCCCCACACTTCAGGTACTCAATCAGTATCTTGAGAAGAACAGCGAGGCTGCAAACAAGAAGTAAGCGTTTTAGAGCATGAAACTGTCGGTGATAATAGTAAATTACAAGGTCAAGTATTTCCTTGAGCAATGCCTGCGCTCGGTTGAGAGGGCTGCCAAGGGAGTTGATTGCGAGGTCTTTGTCGTCGACAATGCCTCGGCCGACGGTTCTGTGGAGTATATAAAGAAGCGTTTTCCGGCAGTTACTGTGATTGCAAGTGACGAGAACCTTGGTTTTGCCCGTGCCAATAATCTTGCAATAAGAGCGAGCAAGGGTGAGTATGTGCTCCTGCTTAATCCCGACACGATTGTTGCCGAAAATACTTTCAATGATTTTATCCGTTTCATGGACAGTAACCCCGGTGCAGGCGGTTGTGGTGCATATATGCTCCGTACTGACGGTTCTTTCGCTCCTGAGTCGCGTCGTGGATTGCCTACCCCTTTCGTTGCATTCTGCAAGATGTCGGGGCTTGCCGCAATGTTTCCCAAATCGCGGACATTCGGCCGCTATTATATGAGATACCTTGATGAGAACAAGGAAAATTGTATAGATATAATGTCGGGGGCATTTATGTTCTTGCGCCGTTCGGCTCTTGACAAGGCGGGCTTGCTCGATGAGGATTTCTTCATGTATGGCGAGGATATCGATCTCTCGTACCGTATACTAAAAAGTGGATATACAAATCACTTCCTCCCTTCGCGCATATTGCACTATAAGGGTGAAAGTACTGTAAAGAGTTCCTACAAATATGTGCATACCTTCTACCAGGCGATGCAACTCTTTTTCAAGAAGCATTACTCACACTATTCGATAATTGTCAGCCTTCCTATCAAACTTGCAATATGGACCCGTGCGATGCTTGCATACGTAGGCAACCAGTTCCGTCATCGCAAGGAGTCGGGCTGCAGGTTATATCCTATAAACTGTGTTGTAATAGGTAATAAGGAGGCGGTTGAGCAGGCAGTCTCGATTCTTACGCGTAAATATGGCAACTGCAGGCATACATACGTCCTGGCTAACGAAGAGACTCGTCCCGACGGACATCTTGACGGCAGTGTGGATCTGTCGGCGTATGATACTGTTGTGTATGATACCGATGCATATAGTTACAATAGCGTGTTGCGCCTTATCTCGCAGGAAGGAGTAAAGCGGATGAACCTTGGAACATATTCAGTGCAGACAGGTGTACTTATCACTGATGGTGCTGTGCATAAATACAACGACGAGAATGAATGAGAGGTGGCTCGAAGATGATATGTTGAAATTGCGTGCTCCGGAACCCGAGGATCTGGAACTTATGTATGCAATGGAGAATGACACGACACTGTGGAGTGCCGGCAATGCCACGTTGCCCTATTCACGTTATACGCTCCGTGCATATCTTGAACAGAGCCGCCAGGACCTAATGACGGAGCGTCAGGCAAGGTTTGTAATAGAGTTGCGCAGCGGCGAGTGTGCCGGAATGATTGACCTTGCCGATTATGACCCAGTTAACGGCCGTGCGGAGGTTTGTATCGGCTTGCTTGGCAAGTACCGTGGCAAGGGCATTGCGACGAGTGCTTTGCAACTTCTGTGCGCTTATGCGCAGGGAAAGCTGCATCTTCATCAACTCTATGCCTATGTTCCCCAATGGAATGGTGAAAGCATAAGACTTTTTGAGAAAAACGGTTTTCTTACGGCTGCAGTTCTCAAAGAGTGGGTACATGGGAAAGATGGTTTTTATGATGTGCTGATAATGCAGAAAATGCTGCAATAATACCCATTTGTGGATGGAAGAGTAAAAAAATAGCATTTTAGATGAAAAAAAGTCGTAAAATGTTTGCAGATTAAGAAAAAGTCCTTACCTTTGCACTCGCTTTGAGACACGAACAAAGCAAAAACATTGAAATTTTGGTGCGTTAGTTCAGTTGGTTAGAATATCTGCCTGTCACGCAGGGGGTCACGGGTTCGAGTCCCGTACGCACCGCAAACGAGTTCTAAAGAAATTTGGAACTCGTTTTTGTTATGTATAAACTTGACAAGCGTATCTTGACTCATTATTTTTGTAGCATATCCATGAATATAATATAATGGGGCTTATTGCGTATTTTGCATAATTATAGGTGTGCTATAAAATGTTACAACCAGGCCGTTTTGTACAGCCTTTTGTAAAAAGCAACAAGTTTTATTTACCCGAATAATACTATGACACAAAAACAATCCTTACAGATATTTGAAGATAGAAAGATACGCACTGTTTGGGATGATGAGCAAGAAAAGTGGTATTTCTCTATTGTAGATACTGTTGAAATACTGACTGAAAGCAAAGATGCAACTGCTTATTGGAGAAAGCTAAAACAGCGTCTTAAAGCAGAGGGAAATGAAACCGTGACAAACTGTCACGCTTTCAAAATGCGTGCTATTGATGGCAAGATGCGTTTGACTGACGTTGCTGATACAGAGCAACTTTTCCGTCTTATACAATCTATCCCTTCGCCAAAAGCAGAACCCTTCAAGCAGTGGATGGCTCACGTTGCAAGCGTGCGTATAGACCAAATGCAAGACCCCGAATTATCCATTGAGCAGGCAATGGTTGATTACAAGCGTTTGGGTTATTCTGATGCTTGGATTAACCAACGACTGAAAAGCATTGAAGTACGCAAGGAACTTACAGATGAATGGAAGCGTACAGGTGTAAAGGAAGGTGCTGAATTTGCTACGCTCACAGACATCATAACAAGAGAGTGGAGCGATATGCGTACAAAGGAATATAAGCAACTCAAAGGACTTAAAAAGGAGAATCTACGTGATAATATGACTAACGTGGAACTTGCTCTTAATATTCTTGCAGAAGCATCAACAGCTGAAATCTCTAAACAGAAGAATCCACACGGATTCAAGCAGAATGTAACAATTGCAAGAGAAGGCGGAAGTGTTGCCAAAGTTGCACGCAAGCAGTTGGAAGAGAAGTTAGGTCGCTCTGTTATATCATCATCAAAAGCAAGCGACTTTTTACCTCCTCCAACAGAGGAAATAAATTGACCTGTTAAGTATGGACCGAAATGAAACCCGTACGCACCGCAAGAGAGTTCCAAAGAAATTTGGGACTCGTTTTTGCTTGTGTTTTCTTGACAAAGGTTCTTTGATTTATTATTTTTGCATATAACGTGACTCTTTAAAGAGGCTGACAAAAATAATTCAATGAATTAGTATTATACTTAAAAAGTGCTCAGTAACATATTATAAAGCTGAACTATGACAAAACAGGATATTATATTATACGAATCAGGTGATGGAAATATAAAAGTCTCTTTGTTTGCACGTGATGGTTCGGTATGGTTGAACCAATTGCAACTTGCAGAACTTTTTGCCACCTCAAAGCAAAGCATCAGCTCTACTATAAACAATATCTTAAAAGACAACGAATTAGACACAAATTCAGTTGTCAAATACTATTTGACAACTGCCTCTGACGGCAAAAATTATAAAGTAAAGTTCTACTCTTTGGAGATGATAATGGCAGTTGGTTTCAGAGTGCGTTCTATTAGGGGCGTCCAGTTCCGCCAATGGGCGAACCAACATCTAAGAGATTTTCTACAAAAGGGATTCATAATAGATGATGAGCGTTTGAAGAACCCCGATGGTCGTCCCGACTACTTATCTTCATTGAGACTGCCGAGTTCAGAGCAAAGAACCGTCAAGGTTTGACAATGGATTTTTGGAGAGAAAATATTGATAAGATTCTTTTGTCCAACGACCAAAAATTACTTGTTGGTTCTGGCAGTGTAAGTAACTTGCAAATGGAATCTATTGTTCATAAAGTTTATGATGAGTTTGACAAAAGACGTAAAAAGTTCGAAGCAGAGGAGGCAGACAAAGAGGATATGTTAGATCTTTTGGATTTGGAGAAGGAGTTGAAGAAACGAAACTGAAAAAAATTATTTCGGTGTAACAAAATATATATTTTTTTGTTTCGTAAAGAGGGTAACCCTTTGGGTCGCCCTCAAATTAAACTGTCAGTTTTCTCCTCTAAGACTCTTAATATGCCTTAGGACTGCATCAAGCCGTTTCCTGTTTGCCTTTTGCTGGCAATACCCCAAGCTTATCGACAACGCCATTGCGCATATGGTTATAGCAATAACAACTGTGTTCCATGCAAAGCCCGATGCTACAAGAATTGTCCATGCAATAAGCGCAATGTAGGGGAGTGTAAGCAACTTGTCTGTGAACGAACGCAATCGCTTGTGGTTTACAATCCTTTCCTGTGCCTCAGTCATGCTCATTGAGGGCAGTTGCTTGATGTCGAGTGCCTTGTAGCACCTGCGGTTCAAGAGATATTCAAACGCTCCAACCGCAAGTATGAACAGGCCGAACCCCCAATATCCTATACCCTTGCCAACATACATGACAAGGAACGTAATACCTACAATCGGTGCCGATACCAATGAAATCTTAAAACGGTTCCTGTACCATTTTTCAATGTGGGAAAGTTTCTCTTTTATCGTCTCACCGATAATCTCTTCGTTTATTATGCGTTGTTTCTCCAGTTTTTCGTCTAAAAGATTGAACTGTTGCTTGAGTTCTTCAAGCTCTTTGAATTCCATTTCTCGCTGTGTCATGATTCTTGGTTTACTTGTTAGACATTGATTTCAACTGTTCCTTTATACGGAACAGTCTGGTGGAAACATTGGACAAGGTTATACCGACAACGTTTGCTATCTCTTGGTAACTCATGTTTTCCAGCCAAAGAAGAATTATTGCCCTATCAAAGAGGTCAAGTCGGTTAATTCTGTCATACAGCATCTGAATCTGTTTGCTGTGTTCATCTTCGTCGTGATACAGGTCGATGTTGACCAAAAGAGGGACTGTATGTATACGGTTTTTCTTCTTCCGTTCCTGGTTGCTGCATGTGTTTAGGCTTACACGCCATATCCAGGTCTTTATATCGCTCTCTCCACGGAACTCCTTAAAACCCTTCCATAGATTTATAAGAATCTCTTGGAACAGGTCGTTGACCTCTTCCTTGTTGTTGGAAAAGAAGTAGCAGACGGTATATACCGTCTTGCGGTGCTCCTTGACCATTTCTGTAAATTTGCGTTCAATGTTATCCATCAGTTTCTTTGTTTATAGAAGCGCTTCTTGTTTCTATCTGCTTAGACACAGAAAAGTCGAGAAACTTTCATAAAAAGAAAAGAATTTTTCAAAAATAGCAAAAATAATAGGTATGTTGTTATTGTTGACGATAAAGTGAAGGGTAATGGCATACGTTGCAAGTGAGCGTAATATATACAAAAAACGGTCCCCCGTATGAGGAACCGTTTTTCTTCTGTTTGCAGTGATGTTACTTGTTGGCTTTCTTAGCGGCCTTCTTTGCCTCTTTAACAGCCTTCTTCTCAGCCTTCAGTCTTGCCTTCTCAGCTTTTTTAGCATCCTTCTCGCTCAAAGCAGCTTTGCCGGGAGCGCCTTTAGAACCGGCCTCTCTAACAGCAGCCTTGGGAGCAGCCTCTCTAACAGCAGCCTTGGGAGCTGCCTCTCTAACGGCAGCCTTTGGCTCAGCCTCTCTTACAGCCTCATACTCAGTAGCCTTCAAAGTCTGCTTTGCAGCCTTCTTCTCGGTTTTCTTTGCCTTTGCAGCCTTTTCAGCAGCCTTTGCTGTTTTCTTTGTGGCAGCCTTGGCAGGAGCGCCCTTTACAGCAGCCTTGGGAGCTGCCTCTCTAACGGCAGCCTTTGGCTCTGCCTCTCTTACAGCACCCTTAACAGCCTCTTTTGTTGCCTCTTTCTTGGCAGCAACCTCACCGTTGTTTGCAACCTGAGCGTTAGCTGTAAAGCCAAGAGCCAGGAACAACATCATTACAAAAAATTTTACTTTCATTGTTTAGAATTTTTATGTTAATAAATAGTGTTTTCTGTAACGAGCCGCGAAATTACTAAAAAATCTTAATTCACACAATGCTTTTTCTTCTTTTTTTACAAAATGAGCGTTATATTTCTTTGAAAGTAAGCAAAAAAGCAGATTGTAGCAGAATAATATAACTTGTCACTATAATAACATGGCTGTAATTACTATTCGATAACAATTAAGAAAGTAACCCGTTCGTCATTGTTATGTAAGAGAGTTAGACTGCCGCCATGAAGGCGTATGATCTGCTTTGATACGGCAAGGCCAATTCCCGAACCGTCGCGTTTGGTAGTAAAGAAGGGAGTGAAGATATTGGCTGCAACATCGGCAGGGATGGCACCGCCGCTACTGTTGCTCACCTCTATGTGGACTCTTTCGTCGGGAGCAATATGTGAGCGCAGTTCAATCCATTGTTCACCTTCATGCTGCATGCATGCCTCAACCGCATTTTTAACTAGATTTACTATTACCTGTTGCAGTTGTCCTCTGTCGGCATATATCATTGTGTCGGCAGGGTCAACGGCAATATTCAGCTTCGCATTCCCATGTGCTATTAATGTACAAACCTCATTAAGGAACTCAAGGAGATAAAAAGGTGCCTTCTTAGGAGGCGGGATACGTGTTACAGATCGGAATGAATCTACAAACTGCATTAGCCTGTCACTTGTGGAGTGTATTGTCTCAAGTCCTTGTTGCAAAACCTCTGAATTGTCCATTTTGTGCAGCAGTGTGTTGCTTATAGATGTCACAGGGGCAAGTGAGTTCATTATCTCGTGTGTGAGTATGCGTGTCAGTTTATCCCATGCAAGCCCCTCTTGTGTGTCTAACTCTCTATCGATATTTTCTATTGAAACCACTCGTAATTTATGTCCCTCATGCAGCATTGCCGAACAGTTGAACAGAAGGTTAACATCGCCGGTTTCAGTTGCAAAGCATACACTCTTCTGTTCCATTGGGGCAATGGCAAGCAGTGTGTCGGCAAGTTCGGGTGATACTTGGCGCAACCTTTCGGCATGGCTCAGCATGGGTACGCCAAGCAGACTCATGGCTTTGCTGTTGTACTGTTTTACTGTACCGTTCTCAAGGAGTATAAGAATACCTATGTTGGCGCATTCTATTACTGTTTCAAAATACTTTTCCTTCTCTGCGGCCTTTACTTTTGTCTCATCAAGTACCTCCTTTATTTTGTTGAGTGAATAGTTTATAACAGCATGCTCTGTACGCAACGGATTGTCGACAAAGCGGAACGAGAAGTCATTGTTGCGTACAGCATTGAAGATAAAATCAAGATTTGTCACAATCCTGCGATAAACATTCACGAGTTTCCATGCAAGAATAGCAACAAGCAATGCTGTCGGAAAAAGAAAGGCATGATATCCGCTTGCTATAAGCCACCCAAAAAGAATGCTTGCCGCCACTAAAGAGGCGGCAAGTAATGTCAGTGTAAGAATAGGAAGCTTGTCTTTTCTCATAATCCGTAGCGCTTTATTTTGTTATACAGTGTCTGGCGTGTTATCCCCAACCGTTGCGCCACCATAGAGAGGTTGCCGCTGCACGATTCAATGGCCTCGGCAATGGCTGTACGTTCCATATCCTCCAGTGTTGAGGTTGTGTTCCTCACCTGCCCCTGTGAGGCATGAATCTGCAGATGTTCAGGCAGAATCTCGCCTCCGTCGCACATGATGACAGCCTTTTCCATTATGTTCTGCAATTCACGGATATTACCCTCAAATGTATGCGCCGTGAGTCTCGCAGCTGCATCCTGCGATATCTCCAGCAGTTCCTTGCCATACTTCTCGCAATAATGTCTGAGAAAGATTTCTGCAAGCGGAACAATATCTACAGCGCGTTTTCTGAGCGGAGGCAGATTTATGTGGATGGTATTTATGCGGTAGAGGAGATCTTGACGGAACTCTCCTTTTTCCACCATTGCAAAGAGGTTGCAGTTTGTTGCTGCCACAAGGCGTATGTCAATTTCCTTTGGAATATTGCCGCCAATAGGAGTCACCATGCGGTTCTGAAGCGCTACAAGCATTTTTGCCTGCAAGTGCAATGGCAAATTACCAATCTCGTCCATGAACAATGTCGATCCGCTTGCTGCAACCATCTTTCCGTCTCTGTCACCATAAGCATCGGTAAAGGCGCCTTTCTTGTGACCGAAAAGTTCACTCTCGAACAACTGTTCGGGAATTGCTCCCATATCAAGGGAAACCATCTCTTTTCCGCTACGCGCCGAGAGATGATGTATCTCACGTGCCAAGAGTTCCTTCCCTGTGCCGTTTTCTCCCGTGATAAGGATGTTGGCATCAGTTACAGCCACGCGCTCCACAACGGTGCGTATATGCGTCATTTCGGAACTTGTACCCCAGAACATGGGCACCTCCTTGCGTACAGGCTTTGCAATCTTCTTGCCCTTTTCCTTGGAACTGTTTAAGGCATTCATCAGTGTCTCGATGAGCTTGTCGTTGTTCCATGGCTTGACAACAAAGTCGAACGCACCATGCTTCATCGCTTTTACGGCAAGATCAATATCGGCATAAGCGGTAAAAAGGACTATCCTTATCTGTGTGAATTTTGCCTTGACCTCCTTCAGCCAGAATATACCCTCGTTGCCTGTATTGATTCCTGCATTGAAGTTCATGTCAAGCAACAGTACGTCAGGTTGTTCTGCAGCAATTGTTGCAAGCAGCGTAGTGGGCGAAGAGAGTGTCACCACCTTCGCAAAATAACCGTCGGCGAGCAGTTTCACCGCCGACAGTATATTCCTGTTGTCATCTACTATAAGTAATGTACCTCTCTTTGCCATAACGCGAAGATATAAAAATTATCAGAAACAGAAGCAATATAATCCTTAATTTGACTTCACCACATCGGCAGGGTTCTCTGTAGCAGCTCTCCATGAGCGTAGGGTAACCAGTAATGCTGTCAACAATGCTACAATAACGAGCACAGCAAGCGGCAACCACAATGAAAGTTCTATGCGGTTGACGAATTCCTGAAGCCAATCGCTTGCAATAATCCATGCAACAGGCGCAGCTACCGCGAAGCAGACAGCCACGATGAGAAGATAACGGCGGTTGAACATTGCCACTATGCTGCCCGATGTGGCTCCGTATACCTTGCGTATCGCAATCTCGCTTCGGCGATGTTGGGTCTCGAAGAGTACTATGCCGAAAATACCCATTAAAGAGATTGTTACGGCAATTAAAGCAAAGAGAGCAATTATGACAGTCAGTTTTTCCGTATCGCCATATATTTTCGTTATAGCGTCGTTTGCGAACTCAATTTTTGGATCGGTTGCATTCGGCTCAACCTTTTTTGCAGCAGCCTTAATGTCATTGGATACAGAACCAATATCCACCCCCTTGTTCAAACGTATATAGAATATCCCGTGGGCATAGTCAGTACCGGCGGAAAACAGCATGGTATTTAATTTGGGGCTGTTTGCACCCATGAAGTTTATATGGGGGATTATGCCTACAATGTCAATGTCGTCCCATTTGTCACCTATGCCAAGTCCGGTAACTTCGGATGTGTAATCCGTAATAAGAAAACCTGCTCTACCTTCAGCGAATCCTTCACCTGCGATAATAGGAATGCCTAAGGTTTCAGGTGTATTGTGGCGTACACCCCATATGTTCATCTCTATCGTTTTGCCATTGATTGTTCTTGACTGTTCTGTGTGTGAATGGCCGAAGAGATTGTTGGTTGCAGATGTCACGTTTGCTATTTCCGGGTTTTTCTCAAGCTCTTCTATGAAGATTTCGCTTTTGTAAGCCATGTCAGGGATTTCTACTGCCAACAGGTTCTCCCGTTCTAAACCAATATCGTAACGTGCCATGTAGTTATACTGGAACGAGAATACAAGTGCGATTATCATAAGTGCTATGGAAGCAATGAATTGCAATGATACAAGTCCGATACGTAGTGCACGGCCTGCTTTAGATGATGCGAATCCGCTTTTGACAGCAAATGAGGCGTTGAATCTTGTAATGTAGAATGCAGGGTAGAGGGCTGCGACCAAAGCCATGGCAACAGAGATGGCAAGTACGATGCCTATTATGGTAACATTGTCTGCAACGGCAATTGAGCATTCGACATATTCGTTGATAAAGCCACCGTCAATTGCGTGTACGATACACAATGCTGTAAGCAATGCAATGATGACCAGTCCTACAGCCTCGAATAAGAAGTTCAGACGCAATGTCCATCTGTCAGCTCCGAAGACTTTGCAGATGTTTACAGAACGCATCCTGATGGGTATAAGAGCTGTAAAGAAATTGATGAAGTTTATGAATGCGACAGTGATTATTACAAATGCGATGGCAAGCAATGTGATGTTTGTTTCTTTTGAACCGCTCGGATAGTCCTCAAACTCAGTGTTGAAGTAGAACTCATCCATTGGTATCAACTTAATAGGCATATTGAGTACTTTTTCAATCTCTTCGTTGCTCATCTCCTGGCCTGTGGCTGCAACATATTCGGCATAACGTTGCTCGCCATATTCACGGAATTTCTTGTTCCATAGTGCAATATAATCATCAGGATTAGCTCCTTCCTTAAGTTTGACAAATACAGAATAGTTCCAATTCTGGTTGTCCATTCCATTTTTACGGTTATCATTGCGGAACATCTGCTTGTCCGATAATATGGTGTTCTTGCCGAAGTCCTTGAATATTGCCGCTACGGTGAGCGGTGTTCCAGGATTCAAATTGTCATCTACAAGGTTTACAATTGATCCTACCGTGATACCCATGGAATTGGCAGCACTCTCAGATACCACTACAGCATTTTCCTGCTTGAAATCCTCCTTGTTTCCTGCAATAATGTCAAAGGAGAATACATCAAGAATCGTGGTGTTGCAATCTACAATATTGCATGCGACCCTTTCTTTGTTGCCTCCTTCTTTCTTTATCCACACAGAGCCATGAGTGACATAGCCGGTCATGGAAGCAATTGATTCAACTGATGGCAGTTCTTCTGCTGTCTCATAACAGATCGGGTTAGGAATGGCTTCCTGCCATCCTCCAAAGACTTCGGAATAGGGTGATATCATGTACACACGCTCACAGTCCTTTATAGAACCATTGAATGTCATGGAGTAGTGTACCTGTACCATTATTATGTAGAAAGCAACAAGGGCCAATGCCAGTCCTGCAATGTTCAACAGCGATGCAATCTTGTATCGCCTGAGTGTCATTATAAAGTTCTTTAATGCTATTTTCATTGTTTTTATGTTTTAATATCATTCAATAAAGGAATACCGATATTCCATTCTGTACAAAATGGCATGACTTTTCAATTATTCCTTTTTATCATTTCTACAGGATTCTCGTTTGCCACACGCCACGAGAGTAATAGTTGTACCGTATATATAAAGACCATTACAGCCAGTACTCCGGCGATATATATCCATGTGGGTACGTTGCAACGCATTTGTGCAAGAGTTGAAAGCCACTCCTCGTTAAGCCATACAGCAATGGCAACACCGCATACCACAGCCGGAAGTACTATCCATAAGAGCCTTGCTCCTAAGATCAGAAGAATCTCGACTGTTGATGCACCGCACACCTTGCGGACGGCAATCTCCTTGCGGCGGTGCGCCATTTCGCCCTGCAAGTAACCACACAGGCCAATGAGAGTTATCAGCAGCACTACTGAGACAACCACCGCCATACCGTCCCGCATGCGCTTGACATTGGCAAATTCCGTATCTATTAACTCACTGTAAGGTATCAGTTTGTATTTGTAGATATCATTATATATTGATCCTATTGCCTCATCAAGTGCTTTTATATTCTCGCTGCTTAGTTCTGTCAGTAAGATATTGTACAGCACTACCGTATTATATTCAGGTGCAATATCGCTGATATAAGGTACCGTATGCAATACAATAGGTTCTGTTACACCGGTACTCATCATACGGTAGTCGGCAATGACACCTACAATCTCAAAAGGTACCATAGAACTGTCATATATGGTTTTGCCTATGGGGGAATCTTTCCATCCACGTTTTTCAACATATGTCTCGTTTACAATGACCTTGTCGGCACCGTCGGTAGGCAGAAAGTTACGTCCTTGCATAATCCTCATCTGCATTGACGGTATATAATTCTCATCGACTATATCCCAACGGCACGAGAAGAGCAAGTTCCCTTCTTCATCTACGCATGGCATTCCCGAATATCCCGACAAGGGCGATGAAGACGACATTCCGGCATTCTCCACAAAAGGCAGGCTGCGCAGTCTGTCGGCAATGACACCGGCATCCTTAATCTCGGTAGTGAGCTCAAGCGCCATAAGCCTGTCGAACTTGTATCCATAATCGGAATTCATGATATAAGACACCTGTCTGTTGCTCACCATAAGGAATATCACCACAGCCACTGCCATTGTCACTTGCAGGAAGAGCAGTGATTTTTTCCACCACGCCCTGTTGTCCCCGCCACGGCGGAAAGCATAGTCTATGCTCACAGCCGAGAATATAACAGCAGGTACAATGCCGGCAACAGCAAAGGCCGCAACACATACAAGCAGAGGAATCCATATACGTTCCAATGCAAACAGGTCACTCACCTTGTAGCCGAAGAGGTCGAATATATGGCTATGCATACATGCTATAGCAATGACAGCAATGACCACAGAAACCATCAGTATGATAAGCGTCTCGGCAAGCAACATGCCGAATACTGTAGTACGCGACGCTCCGTTGCACTTCATGGTTGCAATTGTACGGCTGCGTTCTGCAAGTGAGGATATCGTCAGAAGCACATAATTAAGGCAGGCTACAATGAGAGCTACCAGGGCAATGGCTGAATATATCATCTGCATCTGCTTTACATCATTCGCAACGAACATTGTAGAAGTAAGCGGAACAAAATGGAACTTCTTCTGCCACTCCTTGCAATGCTCTTCAATGCCGTGCTTTCTTATGAACTCAGGCATTGCAGCCTCTACTTCGGCAATATCTGTACCCTCCCGTAGTTTGATGAATGTAGTATAGCTATCCTGACCGGTCCAAATCTCATCATCCTTGTCATAAGGCAGATATTCAAGGATGTCGAAATCACCGATAGACTGGTTCACAGGTGGTGTCTCGAAGACACCGGCGACAACCATTAGACCCAATTTTTTGCCCAACGGCTCCTCATCGCCGAAGTGTTTCTTTGCAAGGCGCTCCGAAATCATTACCTCGTTATTCGCAGCACCTTCGGCACTGAGAACCCTGTAGGGGTCGCCGCTGATAACCCCAAAGTCAAGGACATCGAAAAAAGTGCTATTTGTCTGTAATGTTTTAGCTGTCATAAGATTGTTTCTGGGACCATAAATTGTCTCCACTTCAATGAAATGTGCAGCAGCCTCAACTTGGGGTATATCAGTGACAAGATTGGGAGCAAGCGGTCTTACCTGTTTCTCGGACATCCCGAACTCTGGAGATTGTACCCATACTTGATAGATTCTTTCCTTCTCCGGAAACGAGGAGTTGAACGAGAGGTTGAGTCCTACGTACGAGAATACGAGAAGCGCGACGGCAACACCCAATGACAAGGAAAGAATTCTTGCCAAAGAATTGCCACGTCTTTTCAACAGGTAGCGTAACGAATAATTCAGTGTTTGCATAAAAGTTTCTGTTCAATTGTTTGAGATGTCTCGCATGCGCTGTCATCCTTTTTGAGATCCTTGACTTTAGCCCCTCCGGGCGTCGACCGTTGGTTCCCTGCGGTCAGGATGACATATTCACGTAGTTTACCTGGCGTAAATGAGCACCGCAGGAACGATCGTAACGCAGTATTTGCCCGGTACAATGGTTTTCCTATAGTTTGTTTGCCACATCCGTTACAATCTGTCCATCGAACAGACAAATGGTGCGCGATGCATACTGTGCGTCGTGTTGGGAGTGGGTAACCATGATGATGGTTGTGCCTTCGCGGTTTAGTTCCTGAAGCAGGTGCATTACCTCCTGGCTGTTTTTTGAGTCGAGGTTACCGGTAGGCTCATCGGCAAGTACAAGTTTGGGGTTGGATACTACAGCACGGGCAATTGCGACGCGTTGCTGCTGTCCGCCGGATAGTTGCTGCGGAAAGTGTCCGGCACGATGAGATATGCTCATGCGCTCAAGAATCTCGTTGACACGTTTTTTGCGTTCCGACGCCTTAACACCCAAATATACAAGTGGTAGTTCGACATTCTCGAAGACCGTCATTTCGTCAATAAGGTTGAACGATTGGAATACAAAGCCGAGATTACCTTTACGGAACTGCGTACGCTCTTTCTCGCGCAAGTTTCCAACCTCCTTGTCAAGCAGAGTGTATGTACCACCGGTGGGATTATCCAACAAGCCCAATATGTTGAGCAATGTTGATTTTCCGCAACCTGAGGGACCCATAACTGCAACAAACTCTCCCTCCTTAACTTCAAAAGAAACACCGTTAAGAGCAATGGTCTCAATCTCTTCTGTAAAGAAACTCTTCTTCAAATTTTCTACTTTAAGCATAATCGTATTTTTTTAGTTATTAATGTTAATTGTCTTATCTTTTGAGATATTTCGCTTCGCTCAATATGACAAAATGCAATATATATGCAATTCCGACCGAAGGAAAGAATCTCGTTCTTTTATTTACCGCGAAATAGCATCGACAGGATTCTCATTCGCCGCACTCCATGAGCGGAGAGAAACGGTAACGATGGTAATCAACAGGATTACTCCCACAGCCAAAGCATATACCCACCACGACATCGGCGTGCGATAAACATACTGCTGCATCCAGTTGTCGATGATGTAGTAGCTCACTGGTATTGCCACAGCCGAACAGATGGCCACAATATAAAGGTACTTACAGTTAAAAAATGTAAGTATCTCACTTACTGATGCTCCATGAACTCGGCGAATGCCTATCTCGCGGCGGCGATACTGTGTTTCGAACAGTGCCAGACCGAATACTCCGATAACTGAAATAATAATCGACAGGAATGAGAATAGCGTAACAAGTGTCGAGAGCTTATCTTCCTTCTGGTAAATAAATTCAATCTCATCATCAAAGAATCTTACATTGATATTCTCCGGCACAACATCGGGAGAAAAACCAACAATCGTTTGGTGTATGTACTCCCTTACTTGCGCAATATCGGCACCCGCAACTGTACGTATATAAGCCCTGCGAGGCAAGTCCCAGCCATACTGGCCAAAGACAACAAAGACATACGGTTTGATAGTGTTTTGGGCTGATTGGAAATCAAAATCCTCACAAATACCGACTACTTGTGTTTGCATGTTGCTGATATGACCTTGTATTTTACTATCAGGAGAAAGATTCATGTCTTTAGCAGCCTTCTCGTTGAATATCATTGCACCTGTCATCACCTCATTATCAGAAGGGATAAAGTCACGGCCTTCGACAATGTCAATCCCCATTACCTGCAAGAAGTTCCACGATACCGGATACACTCTGAAAGTGACATGTTGTCCATCTTCGGTCTTGCGCGACCACTCCCTACTACCGCCAGAAATAAACTCTCCTTGTCCCCAAGCAACATCTATAATTTGAGAATTCTGCCTGAGTTTATCCTCCAAAGCATTGCGCTTTGTATAGTCCATTGTGATACCATCCTCTTTTGTCCAGCCATAAGTCGCTTCGTATGGTATTTCCACAGTCAAGATGTTTTCTTTGTCAAAACCCATATCACGCGTAAGCATATATTGATGCTGACGGTAGATAAAGAGCGAGCAGATAATCAATGTAATGGAGATGAAATATTGCACTCCTACAAGCGTATAACGCAATACGCGACCGGATTTTGATGCAGAGAAATCACCTTTGACAACAAATGCTGGCGAGAATCCGGTAATATACCACGCAGGGTATAACGAAACCACTACACCGAAGAGAATTACACCCAAAGCAATTGCACCGGCCAACGACCAATTCTCGTTGATGGCAACCGAAGTCGAGATATACTCTTTAAGCGGTGTATCGGCAAACAGTGCCACAATGCCTGCTGCAACAATGAGTGATACAAGAATCAGCCCAATTGTCTCAAACAGGAAATTAAGACGCAGTTTTGCTGTAGGCGCACCAAAAATCTTGTAATTGTTCACAGCACGGATTCTGCTCGGAATCAAAGCAAAGAAGAAATTTACAAAGTTGATAAACGAGATAACCAGAATCAATACAGCAATTGCAATGAGTGTATATGTTGTCGTACGACTGCCTGATATTCCAATATTATGGGTATCCTCTGCAAAATAGAGTTCGTTGATAGGCGTTAAGCGCGGTTTGATACGCGAAATCTGAACCTCTGCCTCATGCTCACTCAGTCCTCTCTTTTGACAATCGTCAATAACATACTGATACATTTTCGCCTCGGCATCCTCGCGCGAAGCACCCTCTCTCAACAGTACATAGTATGGAGTACCCCAATTGCCCTCTTCTTCGGGTTTTGCTTTTGCCATATAGCAAAAACCATCAGACATGGCAATTGTAGACGGGCGTGGAAAGTCTTTATAGATACCTACAACCGTAAAAAGCAATTCACTGTCGGCATTCCGGCCATAATGCAACTTATCTCCCACTGAGATATTACATCCATTGGCAATACTCTCTGTGATGATAATGTCATACTCGGTACGGAATGATGACGCACCGCCGGCAATAAACTCAAAAGGAAAAACCTCCAGTGCCTCAGGTTCTGCAGCTCCGAATTTGATGACAAAATTCTCAATTGAACCATTACGCTTTACAGATACATCTCCAGAGTAATACATTGCATTCTGTAACTCATAAATTGAGCCACCTGCCTCAACCTCAGGACAAACGGCACACATTTCATCCGGTGTCTGACGGTTCCAGCAGAAATCCCAACTGCCGTCACCTATCCACGAAGGATGCTCCAAACGATATATACGCTCCGAGTTCTTGATAACACGGTTGTACGACAGGTCGAACTTTACCTGCACTGCGATAAGATATATCGCAGCAAAGGCCACCGCCATACCAAGTATGTTAAGCAATGAAGAGGTCATGTACCTTTTCAAAAGCATTATAAAGTTCTTGAAATACATAGTAATTTATATGATTAAGTAATAAACGTTATTGTTTTGTAATTCCCATTTTGTCATATTGAACGCACGTGAGATATCTAAATATTTTTTGAGATCCCTCGTCGCTCGGTTCGGGACAAGTGCGCGATTATTGTCATGTCGAACGCATGTGAGACATCTCTTTTTTCACGGTCCTTGAGATCCCTCACACAAGGTTCGGGATGACACAACATTAAGTATCTACTGCAGTGTATTCACCTTTCCGTTTTAACCCCACTGCGTGGGTTTGAACCTTGGCTGCGCTCATTGAGAAACATCAAAGCAAGCTTTGTGTTTCACTCGCCGGCACAAGCTTTCACTATCCTTCTTCTAAGATAAGTACCTCGTTGTCTCCGAAATTATCATATGACGAAGTTATTACTTTTTCCCCTTTTGACAATCCTTCGAGCACCTCATAATATTGTGGATTCTGACGTCCGATACGTATTTCTCGCCGATGTGCCTTTTTGCCGCTCTCGTCTACAACATATATCCAGCGCCCACCTGTTTTCTGGAAGAATGCCCCACGGGGAATATAAACGGTCTCTACTGGTTGTCCTAATTTCAGGTTAAGGTTATATGTCTGGCCGGTACGTATATTGTCGGGTAGTTCGCCGCTGAATGTAAGGTCCACCCTGAACTTGCCGTCACGCACCTCGGGGTACACCTTTCTCAAAAGCATGTCGTAATTGTTTTCCTGGCGCATGAATGAGGCTGTAAGGCCGGTAACAATGCGGTCAATATAATGCTCATCTACCATAGCGGTAACCTTATAGGCCGAAAGGTCGTTTATTTGACCGATGGCATTGCCTTGTGAGAGCGTCTGTCCAAGGACTGCATTGAGCATTCCCAATTCACCGTCAATAGGCGCCTTTACCTTGAGGTTGTCAACGCGCTCACGTATGAGCTGCATATTGAGTTGCATTGAACGCAGATTCTCATCGAGCTGCGCAACCTGGACAGTGCGATAAAGGGAATCCTGTCTCTGACGTTCACGTACCAGATTACGCCTGCTCAGTGCGAGTTCATAGTCTTCTTTCGACTGCAAATATACCTCGCGGGCAACAAGTTTTTCGTTGAAAAGTTCCCTGTTCTGCTTGTATGTACGCTGTTTGCGTGTGACTTCGAGGTCTAACTGAAGCATCTCCTGACGGAGTGAAAGACGCTCCTGCTCCATTGAAATAAGAGTGTTGCGCAGGATATTCTGCTTCTCGGCAAGGTCGGCTTCCGATTGCAATATCTGCATTGACAGCTGCTTGTTCGACATCTCAAGGATAACATCCCCGGCTTTTACCATCGTTCCCTCCTCGGCAATAATGCGTTCAACCACTCCGCTCTCAAGCGGAGACAATTGCATTGTTGTCATCGGCTGCACTATTCCGCTAAGGCTTACATAATCGTTGAATTCACCCTCTTCTACATTTGACACCGTAACGGTAGCCATGTTTACGCGAAGAGTCGTTGTATTTTCCTTCAAAAGGATCCACGCTATGAGCGCAACCACAAGAACCCCAAACAGATAGGGTAGGCTTTTCTTGCTGAATACAGCACGCCAACCGGTTTTCTTTTCTAACTTTATATCCATGGTAGTTTATATTTTATTCGTTTACGTTTTAACCTTTTTGTTTTCACAACACTCGTGAAATGTAGGAGGGAGTTATATTAGTACCACTGCTTCATGTGACCTATCACTACTCGTATTGTCAACCAACAGCTTTCACCTTTCCGTTTTCACCTTTTCGTTTTAACCCCACTTTGTGGGCTTGAACCTTGGCTGCGCTCGCTGCAAAAACTCAAGTAAACTTGGCTTTTGCTCGCTTGCACAAGCTTTCACCTTTCACCTTGTACAAATGGTATTCCACTATAATAGTCAACCATACGTTTCTCAATCATATACTGCAGTTGTGAGCGCAGACGTTCAGACTTTGCCTGCAGTAGTGTTGTCGCGGCACTCTGTAATTCTATTGCGGTAACAAGCCCTTTCTCGAATTTTGCTGCAATGCCGTCGTATGCCAACTGCGAAGCCTCGACCTTCTTCATAGCCTGGTTGTAGAGTTTGCCGTAACCCTCCATGCGGCTACACGCCTGCACAACCTCACTCTCAACTGAGCTGCGCACGGCAGACAACTCAAGTTCGGCATTACGCAATGCGTTGCGAGAAGAACGTACCGATGCACTGCGGCTAAGATTCGAGAATATCGGGATAGACATTGAGACACCCACATATTCACCGCTGTTGTTCTTGAACTGTGAAGAAAAAGATGGATAAGCCTGTTTGTTGTCGAAGTTTGTGTAATAGTTTGTGTTTATCCCTGCCGAAAGGCTTATTGTGGGGAACCAGGCACCCTTTGCACGCGCATAATGCAGCTTATACTCTTTAACGGCAAGTTCCGATGATACAACCTGCGCATTGCCATCAAGAGCATTCTCCACAATTTTCTGAATTTGGAGATTATCGCAACTAACGATTATACCATCCTCCTCAACTACTTCCAGAGTATAATCCTGGGGTAGATTCATCACCTCGCGCAAAGCAATCCACGCCATAGTAAGGTTGTTCTGCTGTTCGGCAAGCAGATAGTCATAATTGGCCTCCTGCGATGCAACCTCGGCAACCTCGGCGGCACTCTTGCGTCCTAACTCATGAAGCTTCTGCGCTTGACGCAATGTCTTGCGTGATGCCGACAGATGCTCTTCGGCAATCTTCACTGCACCTTTATAATAGACTACATCGGAGTAAGCCCTCATAACATCCATTGCCACTTTGTCGCGTGCGATCTGCAAGTCGCTGTAACCACGCTCGCGCGCAACTTTTGCCGCACGGATGCCGTTTACATAACGCAAACCCGCAAATAACGGCATTGAGGCCGACAGACTGTAGGAGTTGCCGAATGTTGATACCGTTGTGTAACTGTTTGTCTCAGGGTCAATAGAACGTCCGAAGTTTGTGGATGCCGATATGCTGGCTGATACAGAAGGGAACAGTGATGCTACAGACTGCCTGTAGTTCATTTTGGCATTGTCAAGAGCATTCTCCTGCTTGCAAACCGAAACAGAGTGCTCCACAGCATAGGCCATGCACTCGTCCATTGTCATTACCTGTGCAGGTGCATTCATAAAGAAAAAACATCCTGCAATAATTATCATAAAAACTCTTTTCATACAAAAACATTTCTACAAGAGTATGTGCCAAAAGTATGCCAAACTATTCAGAATATTGATAAATAATGTGTTATGCAAAATCTCCGTTATTGTGTTTTGTCAAATTTTTAGACAAACAGTGTAAAAGTATTGGACAGCTTTTTAATGTGTAAAAAGGTTAAGTGTTACAACCTATCGTTTATTTTTGTAATTTTGCAGCAAATTTGATATATCGTGAACAACAGACACCACATAAAATCAATCAATAACTACGCGAAGAGTTTCAATACCATAGTTCCGTTCTGGAATTATCTCTTTGACTGATTCCGTGAACCGCAGATGCATCTGCGGAATATGTCTGTATCGAGAAATAATCAAAAAAACAACCTTTAATATTTTATCAATGAGTAAAAGATTTTTGCTCATGACGGCATGTGCTATGCTGTTATGGGCATATGAGGTGCGTGCGCAGGAGTGTGTCATGAGTGTGGACGAACTGTTCGAACTTTGCGACAACAACAGCATAAGCATGGAAATGGCACGCGCTACACTTGAGCAGGCTACCGAAGGCATTGAGGTAGCCAGGAGTGCAAAGTTGCCTGATGTTGAGGTTTCATTGTCGGCAAGTTTTTTGGGCAACGGTTATGTCATTGACCGCAATTTCGGTGATGTGATGAAGGCAGACATGCCGCATTTCGGCAACAATTTCTCTCTTAAAGCATCGCAGGTGATATATGCAGGCGGAGCAATAGATGCCGGCATCAAGCAGGCTCAACTGCAGAGGGAGATTGCTGTACAGGGGCTTGAGTCAACACGCCAGAACATACGTTTTATGGTTCTTGGCAACTATATTGAGCTTTACAAGCTACGGAATCAGGCGAAAGTGTATCTCAAGAACATAGAGCAGACAGAACTGCTTGTAGAGCATATAAAAGCACGTTATAAGGAGGGTGTAGCCTTGAGTAATGACGTTACACGCTATGAGTTGCAGTTAGAACAATTGCGTCTTGCACTGAGCGAGGTGGAGAGTGCTGTCGGCATAATGAACTACAATATAACATCGACATTGGATCTGCCTTCTTCAATGGTAATTGTTCCCGACAGTGCATTGCTTGACATGCATATACCTCTTGCAGGTTCTGCCGGTTGGCAACTGATGACAGGAGAGAGTCCAAGGATGCAGATTGCTGGTCTCACCCTTAAAATGCAGCAAGAGAAGGAGCGTGCAGTAAAAGCTGGTCGCTTGCCGCAGATTGCTATAGTGGCGGAGAACCATTTCGACGGCCCGATAACCATTGAGGTTCCTGCCATTGACAAGAACTTCAACTACTGGTTTGTTGGCGTTGGATTGCGTTATGACATTGCATCTCTTTGGAAGAGCAACAGGAAAATTCGCGCAGAGAAGGCCGGGACCGTACGTGCACAGCATAATCTGGAACTTGCACGGGAAGAGATGGATATTGCGGTAAACAGTGCATATATCGGGCTACAGCAGGCTTTTGAGCGCATGCGCACGCAAGAGAAGAGTGTTGTGCTTGCCACAGAGAACTATAATGTGGTAAATAACCGCTACCTCAATGGTCTTGCACTTGTGACGGAGATGATCGACGCAAGCAACTCGCGTCTCAGTGCCGAACTGCAGTTGGTGAATGCGCGTATCAACATCATTTACAGCTACTACAGTCTGCAACGCGCAGCAGGTGCATTATAAGGAGCTGTTTGAATTTCTAAAATAAAACTCAAGACAATAAACCATGGAAAACCAGAATAAACCAAAGAGAAAGACAACAATTGTAAATATATTTATCTTAATTGTAGCAGTAGCAGGCTTGCTGTGGATTGCTTCGCGGTTTATCCACATAGGCGTAGAGTATACCGATAATGCACAGGTTCGCCAGAACATAACACCGATAAATGCGCGCGTACAAGGATTTGTCAAAGAGATATTCTTTGAGGAGTTCCAACATGTAAAGAAGGGTGACACCTTGATGATAATAGAGGATAGTGAATACCGCCTGTGTGTGCTCCAGGCCGAGGCTTCATTGCAGAGCGCTAAGCAGAACCGTGAGGCTGCCGTCACTACTGCAAGTACAGCAAAGAACAATATCGGTGTCAGTGATGCGGCTCTTGCCGAGATCGAGGTTCTTTTGAAGAATGCCAAGAGTGAGAAGGAGCGTTATGAGAAACTGCTTGCCCAAGGCGCTGTGACACAGCAGCAGTATGACGGGGTCAAGACTCATTACGATGCTACACGTGCCAAGTATAATACAATGAAACAGCAGCGCAAGAGCACTACACTTGTGAGCGACGAAGTTACCTTGCGTCTTGAACAGCAGAATACCCTTGTGGAGTTGGCAGAGACGGCGCTTGAACTCGCTGAACTGAACCTGTCATATACTGTAATCACCGCACCTGCCGATGGGGTTATGGGGCGTAAGAACATACAGGTCGGGCAGCTCATCCAACCGGGACAGGCTATCGCGAATCTTGTAGAGGATGGTGAGACGTGGATTGCTGCAAATTACAAGGAGACGCAGATAGCTAACATCAAGGTGGGTTCTGAGGTCGAAATTACCGTTGATGCTGTGCCCGATGTGCTGTTCAAGGGTGTGGTGCGCTCGATATCAGATGCCACCGGTGCGCAGTTTTCTCTCGTGCCCACCGACAATTCGGCAGGTAACTTTGTAAAGGTGCAGCAACGTATTCCGGTGCATATCGAGTTTACCGAGGATAACAGAGCCGAGGATCTTGCACGCTTGTGCAGTGGCATGAATGCCGAATGTAAAATTGCGTACTGATGGCTGGAGATTGGCAACAAGGCCCATTCCGTATCCCCACATTCAAGGAGTGGGTGCCTCATAATATAAGGTTTGCAATGCTCATTGCATTTGCCTTCTGCTTCCAGCTGGTGGGTGGAGTATATCTTGGCGGCACAAACCAAATGATGGGTAGCCGGGCTCTCATGCAGGAGGAGATAATGATGGCGGGATACTCCTCGTTCATCGGGCTTACCATGACATTTCCGCTGCTGTTCAGGATAAAGTTCCGTTTCAAGTCACGTAATATAATAATGTGTGTAGCCCTGTTGCTTGCAGTATGTAATATGGTTACTATGTACAGCTGTAACCCGTTTGTGCTTTGTGCAGCCGGCTTTATTGCCGGGGCATGCAGGCTTGTAGGGACATTCGAATGTATGTCGACACTGCAGGGCAAGTTGGCGCCTAACCATGACCAGACAATATTCTTTTGTGTGCTCTTCTCGATCATACTTACTGCAATACAACTTTCAGGAGTGGCAGTCGTGTACATGGATATTTTCTACAGTTGGGAGTATATGCACTTCCTTGGTGCTGCACTTATGTTGTGTGTCGCCTTGTGCGCCCTTGTACTGATGAGCGATATACGTCTTATGGAGATAATGCCGTTCAAGGGAATTGACTGGACGGGAATGATACTCTGGAGTATGTTCCTGCTTTCGGGCAGTTTTACAGTGCTTTTCGGCAAGCATTTTGACTGGTTCTATTCGCCATATATACGTATTGGCACAGTTGTGTCTTTTTTGTCACTTTTGCTGGCGATAAGGCAGATGTCGCATGCACGGCAGCCATATTTCGACCCGGAACTCTTCAGTTTCAGAAGCCTGCATGTTGCCTGTGCCCTTATAATGATGATGATTCTTCTGCTTGCCACCCCAAAAGCCATAGAAGGTGCGATGCTCGGTGGAATACTCAAGTTCGACAGTGAGGCTACGATGGGTATAAACTGGATGGTCGTGCTGGGCGGAGTGCTTGGCTCGCTCAACTCATTCTACTGGCTCGCTCTAAGGAGAGTACGCTATAAATGGATAATATTCCTCGGTTTCAGTTGTCTTGTTGGGTATCAGGCTATTATGTATTTCATTATTGATCCACGCATGACCTTAGAGATGTTCTATATTCCTTCACTGCTTCATGGGTTCGGGTATACGACGCTTTATGTGGTGCTGACACTATATGCGATAAGGCTGATTCCGTTCAAGTTCTTCCTGCAGCCGGTGGGCATATTGGGATTCATACGTACCGGAGTGGGAACTGCTGCCGCAGCAGCGTTTGTAACTCATCTGATGACGCACCTGATTGCGGAGAACAGCATGTCGTTGGGTATGGAACTTGATGCAGTCAACCCCACAGCTTTGCAGATGCATCCGGGTGCGCTTTATGGTGCGCTCATGCAGCAGGCTATGATTGTGAGCTTGAAACAGATACTCGGTTGGTTCACAATCGGTGGAATACTCCTTCTTATGCTGATACTGACAATGCCATATATAAAGACCCGATTCAGGGGAATGCCCGGCATGAAGGGCTACAGACGTATCGTGAGGGCTCTTTACCGTAGGGATGCAAGAACTTCAGAGTGACATAAAGTGCCTGAATGTGCTTTTTGTCAAGTAATTGCCCGATATATGCCGGGAAAGTGCTATCTTTGCAAAAGTGGAGCGTTACATGTGGTTTTGTTGCAGCTTCATAGGGCATTTTTACATATTTAATGACAGCTTGTGGATGAAGGCAATAGAGGAAAAAGAACTTAAGCAGATTCAACTGGAGATTCTTTGTGATGTTGCGGCTTTTTGCGAAAAGCATGGCCTGCGCTATTATCTTGCTTACGGAACGCTTTTGGGCGCGGTGCGTCATAAAGGATATATACCTTGGGACGATGATATTGATATCCACATGCCTCGTCCTGACTATGAGAAGTTCATATCATTATACAACAGTCAGGACAATTGTGTGGTGACACATGAAACCGAACGCTGTTATCATGTGCCATTCGCAAAGGTGTACCGTAAAGGTACCATAGTGAAGGAATACTTTTATAAGCAGAGTGTGTTCGGTGTATATGTAGATATTTTCCCTATTGATGCAATAAAACACAGATGGCAGGCTTTCTGGTGTGGGCAGTGTGTAAAGTTTATGTACATAAAGACGTTTGTCTTTTGTGAAAGGCAGACCTTGCTCCGTAAGCTGAGAATTGCCGTAAGCAAACTTATACTGCTTCCGTTTACAGAACATTTCATATTGGAAAGAATGCGCCGGATTTCGACAAGATACAAGTACGAAGAGTGCAAGTATGTGTGCAGTTTCGGCTCAAGAACTGCTGTCAGGGAGATTCTGCCACGTGAAGTGTTCGATGAATATACAATGCTCCCATTTGAAGGCAAGGAGTATCGTGCGCCAAAGTTGTATGACGAGTATCTTAAACACAAGTATGGAGATTATATGAAGTTGCCTCCAGAAGAAAAAAGAGTTTCTACACACGACTCGCAGGCATATTGGGTATAACTCCGATAACGAATTCTTTGTAGGAGAAGTTGCCGGGATAGCATTAAAATGCGACTCATTTTCAAAAAAATGTCAATTTGTGCGTTGTAGATTAAACAAAAGCGCTATCTTTGCATTGTAATTATAGGGCAGAGGATTTCGCCCTTGTCCGTTTCATTCAAAATTCACACAAACAATCTATTCGGATTCCATTTTTTATGAACAGGTTCAGCCTCATGCAGGACCATGCTCATCATTAGACTTATGTATCATATAGAACAATTAAGGAGCAAGGAGATTGCCGATTTGCAGTCTATCGCTCAGGAACTTGGTATCAAGGGGTTCAAGTCCCTTGACCGTGACTCGTTGATTTATCGTATACTTGACGGACAGGCAATGCAGAACAGCAAGGCCGGTGCACCGGCGGTCGTAAAGGAAGAGAACCGCATGAACCGTCGTGAACATCGTCGTAACCGTATCCACACCGATTCGTCAAGCAAGGTATATACCGCTACAGGTGACAAGGCTGTGAAGGTTGAGGCTGTGGAGCCCAAGAAGCAGGAAACTGCCCCAAAGGCCGAAAAGCCGAATGTGGAGGTTGCTGCTCCTGTTGCAGAGACCGTGGCTGTTCCACAGGTTGAAGAGGCTGCTCCGGCGCCAAAGAAGCGCGGACGCAAACCAAAGAAAACCGTTGAGGAACCGGTTGAAAAAGCACCGGAAACAGTAGTGGAGAGTGCTGCTGTTGAGGCTCCTGTAACAGAAGAGGTAGCCCCGGCTCCTAAGAAGCGTGGCCGTAAGCCAAAGAAAGTTGAGACCGCTGAGCCTGAGAACATTGTAAAAGAGGATAATCCTGCAGTAGTGGCCAATGTTGCTCCCCAGGAGAATGAGGGTGAGGCTTTTGTGGCAATCGAGGATTTGCCGAGCGAACCTGCCAATATTCCTGCCGAGCTTGTCGGAAAGTTCGAGAAGAACAATAAAGAACAGCAGAAGAGAGGTGACCGTAACCAACGCAACCAGCGTGGCGACAAGCGTCAGGAGAACAATGAGGAGCAGGCACCGAAGCAGCTACAGTATGATTTTGCCGATGTGCTGCGTGTGGAAGGTGTACTTGAGATTATGCCCGACAACTACGGTTTCCTGCGTTCATCTGATTACAACTATCTTGCATCGCCCGATGATGTGTATGTTTCGCAGTCGCAGATAAAACTCTACGGCCTAAAGACAGGCGATGTTGTGGAGGGTATAATACGTCCGGCTTCGGCAGGTGAGAAATATTTTCCGCTTGTCAAGGTAAACCGTATAAACGGTGCTTTGCCGGAACTTGTGCGTGACCGTGTCTCTTTCGAGAACCTGACACCTCTGTTCCCCGATGAGAAATTCACTCTCTGCAGCGGCAGTTATGACAATATCTCTGCCCGCGTGGTAGATATGTTCTCTCCTATTGGAAAGGGTCAGCGTGGTCTTATCGTGGCACAGCCCAAGACAGGTAAGACAATGCTGCTCAAGGATATAGCCAATGCTATTGCAGCCAACCATCCCGAGGCTTACATGATAATGTTGCTCATTGATGAACGTCCCGAGGAGGTTACCGACATGGCACGTTCGGTAAACGCCGAAGTTATTGCATCTACATTCGATGAACCTGCAGAGCGTCATGTGAAGATTGCAGGCATTGTGCTCGAGCGTGCAAAGCGCATGGTAGAGTGCGGTCACGATGTGGTGATTTTCCTTGATTCTATCACACGCCTTGCGCGTGCATACAATACTGTATCTCCGGCTTCGGGCAAGGTGCTCTCGGGTGGTGTCGATGCCAATGCCCTGCATAAGCCCAAGCGCTTCTTCGGTGCAGCCCGTAACATTGAGAACGGCGGTTCGCTCACTATCATTGCAACAGCGCTTATCGATACCGGTTCAAAGATGGACGAAGTTATCTTCGAGGAGTTCAAGGGTACTGGTAATATGGAGCTTCAACTCGACCGTTCGCTTGCCAACAAACGTATATTCCCGGCTGTCAATATCATTGCATCGTCAACACGCCGCGACGACCTGTTGCTCGACCGTCAGACACTTGACCGTATGTGGATTCTGCGCAAGTACCTTTCCGACATGACTCCGATGGAGGCAATGGAGTTCGTCAAGGAGCGCCTTGAGAGGACAAAGGATAACGAAGAGTTTTTGCTCAGCATGAATTCGTAAGTTTGAGATGGTAAAAAAGCAAATGCTTTAAGAAGAGAAATTCCTTGAACTCCTTTGTATTTACACAGTTATTCATTTCCTGATACAGAGAGAGGGTGACCCAAAAAGTAAAACTGGGTTACCCTCTTGAATTTTGTTCAGCAATCATCCTTCTTTTGCGCAACGATAAAAAATATAGCTATTCCATTGATAAACATTGGAATAGCTATTGTTTGTTTGGAAGATATTTACTATCTTTATACTACCACATAAAAAGTTAATAACCTAGTCCCAAACAACATGACAAAGATAATGCATAAAAATTACAATCAAAACGATTCTCTCCTGCTTCCTCTCTCTTTGGGTGAATTAATTTCCTTGACGCACCCTGTACGCATTGTAAGCGACATCCTGGACAAGTTCGACATCAGTGATATCGAAGCCACTTACAAGGGTGGCGGAACCAGCAGTTACCACCCCCGTATGCTTCTCAAGGTAGTAGTGTATGCCTATCTGTGCAATGTCTATTCCGGCAGGCAGATGGAAAAGCTACTGCACGAGAATATTCATTTCATGTGGCTCAGCGGCATGAACAGGCCCGACTTCCGCACAATAAACCGTTTCCGTAGCGAAAGACTCTCCGGCGGTCGCCTTGATGGCGTGTTTACCAAGGTGGTGGAACTTCTGAATGACGAGGGTCTTGTTTCCCTTAACGTGCAGTACATCGACGGGACAAAGATAGAATCCGTTGCCAACAAATACACTTTTGTATGGAAAGGGAGCGTTGAAAAGAATAAGGCAAAATTGATTGACAAGGTGCGTGGTGTCCTCTCGGCTGCAGAAGAAGAACTTGCCATAGAGGAAAGAGGTGAAATTCCAGAGGAACTGCCACAGGAGGAGTTTGAGCGCAGAGCAGAGAGGATACTTTCCAAGATGGACAGCATGGGGATAAGCAAGGGCAAGCAGCGCAGACTTGTCGAAAAGACCGTGAGTGATGCGTCGGTCAAGCTTGATGAGTATGAGCGTCATCTTGAAGTCCTTGGCGAGCGCAACAGCTACAGCAAGACCGATCCCGATGCCACCTTCATGAGGATGAAAGAGGATGCGATGAACAACGG
>JAFQEZ010000080.1 GCA_017398805.1 Bacteroidaceae bacterium
CAATAACAGACATAAAAAAACGTAGGCTATATTCGCATATACCGGATACCTGTGGCCTTCGACTGCCGTACTCCCCGAATAACGGAATAAAGCCCACGTTGTAGAACAACGCAGGCGTATAACTTTATTCCTCGGGGAGTTATTTGAAAGTGTCGAAGTTTCAAGTATCCCGAAAAAAGCTAACGCTTTATATTATGTATGTATTGTAACATTGCCTTTGCAAGACATGCTACAGGACAAAAGTAAATAAAAGAAAAGAGCATTACAAAATTATAATGGAATATTTTGCCGGGAACATAACAAAAAGATTGACGGCGGCTTTTAAAAGCCGCCGTCAACACTTATCAATAAAGAGATTTACTTGATATAAGTCTTCTTGCCGTCAACAATGTAAAGACCGTTTGAAGGGTTCACTACCTTACGGCCCTGGAGGTCATAAATGCCTTCTTCGGTTCCGTTTTCACCTTTCACCTCTTCAATGCCTGTCGCATCGGAATATGTAAGTACAATTGTCACATCCTCGCTGCCCATGATATACTCCTTGCCCTGCTCGCACACAAAACCTTCGTATTCCGGATAAACTATCACGTCGCCCTCACAACAGAGCTTTGTGATTACCTCTGTAAGGTCACCGACGGTAATGTTCATTGTGAGAACATGCATCTTAGCGAAGTTATGTACATACCAAACAGACCATGCACCTATTCCTGTAGCGAACTTGGGAGTCACGCCCGCAGCCTGCGAGTTCAAGTAAGTGCCGTTTGCAACAAAGCGTACAAGATAAGGATTGTCTGTAATCTCAACAAGCCACGACGTGTCATCTGTATTGACGTCACCGCCACCTGCCTCAATCATAGGGCTGTAAGCCTCGAACTGCGCAGCACCTGCCTTTGCACCGAGCTGCACGTTACCGTTGGGCGCCTGTACATAACCCTCACCGTCGGCATCCTCGGGATAAGCCTTGCAAAGATAGAACTTTGAATCGCTGCCTTCTACCGGCTCCCATACATACACATTTGATACGACAGGTTCCTCACTCTCAACTTCAGGAGCGGCACCATTGAACCAATAACCGTTGGTTTCCGATACCGACTGCAAGCCTATACGTGTAGGCAATGTCATGGCACGCAGGTCGGGAGCTGTAAGAGTGTCTACAGTAGCGGTTGTTGTCTTTGCAAAATAAATCTGCAATGTAGAACCCGCATCGGCGCCCCCGTTCCAGAAAGCTAGCTTGCTGTCACGATTATTCACCTTGTGGCTCTCATATCCCACCTCGTACATATAAGCATGGGCAACATCTGTTGAACCCAGGTCATCTGAATCCTCGAACTTCCAAAGGTCGGTATAACCTTCGGGGAGATTATCCACCGGCTGCAGTGTAGGGTAAGATGCATTTCCTGTATTTCCCTTCATTGTAGTTGGGGCAGCAAGAACCTTTGTACCACCGGCCTGCATATTGTATATGCGGTAGCCGGCATCCTCGTTGCCTGTGAAGCACCACAACTGTGCCGGATTCTCAATATCCACTTCTGTATTTTCGAGTGCAATAAATGAAGCTGTACCGTTATCGGCAAGCACATATCCGTCCTGGCCTATCTGGATTGTATACCAAGTGGTTCCATTGGCGAAACTTCCATTCTCTACTTTCGTTGTCTCATAGCGTGTCTCGGGCTCCAGAGGAACGTATGTACCCTCCTCAATGAAGAGGCCCTCAATCTCAACGTCACCGCGCATATACTCGCCCGGAATGACTATGCAGTCATCAGCGTCAAACTGCTGGCGCTCGAAGAAGACCTTCTGCCACTGTACATTGTCGTGTACGATGCTGTCACCGCCGAGGTTATAGCCGTACTTAACAATGATACCTGAATACTCAAAGCCGTTCTCGGGAACCATCTGGATCTTGAAGTCCTCACCGAATGGAGCAGTATATTTCACGAGGTCGGCACCGTCGGCAGCAGCAACCACCTTACCGTTACGGTTGGCATCGTTCACGTTGGCAAAGTCACCGTGAACATTCAGGCGGATATCGATAATACCGCCACCGTTGCTGATGATTGAGTTGCCGGAATCCATATTGCCTGCCGGATCAATGCAATCCCAATCGACCTTGTAACGCAGACGGTAGTAGCCGTTCTCAAGCCCCTCGGGAACAGTGAATGCCGGAGGAGGAAGAACATTCTGGTTGGTAACTGTTGCACCGGTGCTGTTCTTGCCCTGATAGTAAGAGTATGCCATCACCTCACTGCCTTCGGCAATAGTATTGTCATCGTTCATAGTTGCCTCGAACTTACCGTTGTTGTCAACGTCAAGATATACATATCCGTGCATCCAAGAGCCGGTATATGAGAACTTTGGAGTAACAGTTTCGCCGGCGCGTGCATAGAACTCCTCGGTAGCGTGGTCAACGTAAACAGTCTTTGGAGATGAAGGAGAAGCGACAGTCTGTGTACCGTCACCCGATACAAGAGTCACTGAATTCACGAAGCGGTCGTTGCGGGTGTACTGCTGGCCCTTGTCGAAGGCAACAGGATAGTAGCCGTAAACGAACTTCGACTGCGGATTGTTGTTCACCTCAATGTTGTCGATGTAACATACGGCATCCTCGGTGTAGTTGTGAGGCGACTCACAGTCGGGCACAACGACAAGGCTGTATATGTCGATGCCGCCGTTACCCTTGATAGGGAGCACAACATCCTGCCATTTGCCAGCGCCTACATTTGTAGTAGACATTGCCCAGAACTGCTCAGCCTCGGGAGACTGGTCAAGGCGCTCGGTGCGCTTACCGAGACCCACCACCATCACACGGCCGCCGTAAGGACGGTAAACCATCACGTGGATATACTTTGTTTGCGGTGTGAGTTCGAATGTCTCATTGAGGTCTACACGTACACCGAAAGTGTTACTGCCGAAACGCGAACGCTGTATGGCAAGAATCTTAGATGACTCATTGGGAGCAACGCCCAACTGATCATCCACATACTGCAAATGATTGTCAATCACTGCATAGTTACCCTTGAGGGCACCTGTGCGGAAAGGAGACTCCTCCCATGTATCATACACACCGATAGACTTGTAGTCCTCGGTCTCGAATGTAATCTCAGTCTGCGCCGAAGCGAACATTGGAAGTACCAAAGCAGCAAGCGCAAATATATTTTTCATTTTCATAGTTACAAAAGAATTAAATATTAATAAACGCTTACTTTACTGATTAGCGGACAAGCCTTGCTGTCCTCTATGACTACGCGCACGCCCTTCACATTAAAGCCGGCACCGTAGCTATTGGCTGTGGTACCATGGAGAGGGATTATTCTCTTGTAGCCCACAGTTGTTGTCTCTACGTTAGAAGCCCTGCGTGTCCATGTCTTGCCATCCTCGCTTGTCTCGATGTGGAATTTCTTCACACGCTGTCCCTTGGCAATGTACTCCATGAGTTCCACATAACGTACGGTCTGTACCTCATCCCAGGTGAGTGTGATAGTTGCAGTCACCGTGCCGTCGTTTGTAGCCCAGTATGTATCCTTGTTGCCGTCGGTCATGTTCGTAGCCTCATAGTTGCGTGCAGCGCCTGCTGTACGTGTCTCGGTCACCTCAACCTTAGCATCCTTTGCAAAGTCGTTAGTGAGGCGTGCCCTGATGAGGTCACCCATTCCATTTAGCGCATTTACCGAAGCATCAGGGAGAACACCGGCTTTGTTGGGAGGGATATTGAGGATGAGCGTAGCGTTACGGCCCACAGTCTCAAGATACATCTGGAACAGACGCTCGGGAGACAATGGAGCCTCGCCGTCGTGGTAGAACCAGCCCATGTTTGTGGCCTTCGCATCACTCTCACCCGGAAGCCAGAACCAGCCGTTCTCGCTACCGTACATACCATTACCCTCGGGAGCATAGTCACGGTTCTCGGGCGACCAGTTTGTCTGTCCTGCCCAACCGGCCTCGTTACCTATCCAGCGTGCCTCGCCACCTACGCCCCACATTACGCAGTCGGGGCAAATCTTGTGGATGCTGTCACGTAAATTGGGAACGTCGTAGTATGTGGCACGGTCAACATTCACCGTCGTATTACGGCCACCATAGTAACCGCTACCGCCGTTGGCACCGTCGAACCACATTTCGAACTGGTCGGTACCATACTCGGCAAGCTCGGCACATTGACGTAGGAACACATCCTTCACATACTTGTCGGTACCATAGTGAATACTATTGCGGTCCCAAGGAGATACATAGAAGCCGTACTTCATTCCTAAATCCTTTGCAGCAGCAGCGAAATCGCGCGGGATGTTAGTGTTACGGCCATACTCGTTACCGGAGTTGGTAACATTGTGGTCGGTTGTCTCTGTTGGCCACTGGCAGAAACCGTCATGATGTTTTACAACGGCAATACCGCCGCGCATGCCCGCAGCCTTGGCAGCCTCGAGCCACTGGCGTGGATTGGGAGCCGCTGTAGGCGCAAAGCGTTTGGGGTCCTCATCACCGTTACCCCACTCGAGGCCGGTGTAGGTATTCATACCATAGTGGAAGAAAGCATAGAACTCTGTCTCCTGCCACTTTAACTGACGCGGATGCGGAACAGGATGCACCGCTACCGGTTCGTTGTCCGGGTTAGCCAAAGCCTCCTCTTTCAGCTGCAACTGTGCCGAAGCCGCAAAAGGAGCCATAATACCCAACAACAAGATTGATGTAAATAGTTTTTTCATCTTTTTGGTTTAAAGGTTAGTTAAAAAATTTCTTAGTCACTCATGAAGCCCCACTCACAGAATATGAGCATAGCCACCTTGAAATGCAAAATTAATCAAACATCCGCTAATATTAACAATAATACAATTTTTAACTAAGCTATATGTATAAAATATTTAAAAATAGAGCAATTGGTTACTCTATTTTTAAATATTCAAGATACCTTGACACAGTAGAAGCCCTTTACTTCACGAGATATTTACGGCCATTCACAATGACAATACCCGAAGCAGAAAGTCCTTCGAGTCTCTGTCCATGCAGATTATATATGCCTTTACGTATATTTTCTTCTGTTATCACGATACTCTCCACAGCAGTGAAATCATCCAATGTGATATTAGGATTCTCGAAAATATACATTACCGAGCCATGGTCATCCCATGTCCAGTTACGCACAGCTGTCAAAGGCTCATCGGTTTCACACACTTTCAATAGCTCCGAAATTACCATACTGTAATCGGAATTAGATTTTGCCTCCTCTTTGTACGCCATTGCACATTTGAAGTGCCTGCGTCCTTCAGTGCTTAACTCCTCAATGGTTTACGCTCCAGAACTCATGGACATGCAGAAGATTGCAAACAAGACAAGACATCTAATCTTCAACATGTGATAGAGATTCCTTTTAATACTTAAAAAATATTACCAATTATACTTTTCGTTATAATACATACGGTCGTTGAGATTGACATTGCTTTGCAATATAAGATTTCCAGAATGATCATAGTTACGTATAATTCTGGTACATTTACATTTCAAGACATCTTCACCTAATGACATACTATAATAAAGATCAAAATCGTAAACTTTTTCATCATCCCTATTATCTACTTCATCGATAACGAATACCAGAAAGTTATCCTTTACTTCAACATTCCTAGCTTCGCGATAAACCTTCTCTCCACTGCTCAGTTCTTTCTTTATAAGTATTGAAATCCCATTCTCACCACCATCAATTATACGTACATACTCTTTATAAGGTTTCTCGAAATATTCACCATCAATCATATATCCAGAATAATTATATATGAAAGTTGAAAACATCCCTTGAGGCATTTCTATCCTCTGCGCAACAATAGTCAAAGGAGAAAGCAATAAAAACAAAAAAAAGTTTCTCATAGTTATATTTTATTAAACTCATTGAAATCTACTATAGTCTTATAATATCTCAAGTCTTTTTTGTGCTTAAATAGCTCAATAAGCAATTCAGGTTCCTCTTTCTGCACCCTTGCATACAATTTAAAGTATAGTTCATTCAGAGAGCGGTAATAATCACACTCTTTTCTTGTTGGATTAACAAAGCTATTTCCTTTCATTCTCAGAGCTGCACAAATCCCACAGTTCCTTACCATCCAGCAACTGCGACATTCTTCATTATCGGTGGCTTCCATATAACGCTGATATATGTCGACCATTTTTTCAATATCTATTCCCGTATGCACATTTCCATACGGCATTGAGCCATCGGTCTTGTGGCAAATATGCAAATTTCCATCTGCGCCTATCATAATATTGTCAACACCCATTGGGCATGAAATAAAAAAATTAGTTTTATTCTTCTTTAAAGGCGCATCTGTAATAATATTTTCGAAGAAATACAAATCTGATAGCTTATCAAGGCACTCTGCCCGGTCTTTATCCTTCAATTCCTTAATTTCACCCATAAGATTTCCAATCCACTCATCACTGTTTTTGAGCACTTTGTCAATCTTAGTTTCAGGATTCTTGACAAAACAGTCTTTGTAACCTTTGTCTATGACATTGAACTGACAACCTAAACCTTCAAGAAAGGCCTTGCTTTCGTCTGTAATTCCGGTTTCAGAATCTACCACTGCCAACACGCAGACTTTGCTCCTGAAATAATCTTCATCAAAGTTCTTTATCTTCAACAGATTATTATACGCAAGGTCAAAAGTTCCTTTACCGTTTGCATCGACTCTGTTTGCATCATGTTCAGCTTTTATACCATCAAGACTGGCAAACAACAACACATTATGCTCGATGAGGAAAGATATAATTTCATCATTTATATTAGACAGGTTTGTATTAATAGTTACCTCAAGTATCTTTTTATCAATACCGTCAGACTCCCAATCAAGCGATTTGTAATAATCTACAGATTCAACAACCACGTTCCAGTTCATCGTCGGTTCGCCGCCGTAGATACCATAACAAGGTGGGAAATTTTCCAACAATCGCTTTTTGTTATTGGCGGACAGACGGTTGTAGAAATGTATGTACATTTGTTTATAAAAATCAACAGATTTTTTGGCAGTTTCAATGCTCATCTGCTTTGTTGTGTGATGACGGAATACCGGTTCAAGTGTATTAAAGCAATATTTACACCTGAAATTGCAACGTTCTGTAATTTCGACGACAAACTTACGCATGAAAATATTCTCCCAATTGTAGTCTATTTTTTTTCTTACCGTGTCATAAGAATAATCGCACACAGAAGCCAACGGTCCGGACTCAAAAACGCCACGCGCAGAAAGTGCCTCAACACGTCTTTTGAATTCTTCGGAAAACTCACTTGCAGGAGTCTGGTTGTCATATTTTGCAGCTAAACAGGATTTCAATTTCAGAAGTTCTTCCTTGTCAAGCAGAAAAAGAAGATTGGGCTTTGCGTCATACACCATAAAGCGTTTTTCGTCATAATCAAAGAAACGAATCATCGGAAACTTTTTTGCAAAGTATTCAATACATTTTTCATAGCATTTCTCCATAATATCACAATTTTAAAATCACAAACACAATTGATCTTCAACTAATTTATAATATGCACCCTTTTTGTTAACAAGTTCACTATGCGTGCCTTGTTCAACGATAGTTCCATTATCAAGGACTATTATCTTATCTGCATTTCGGACAGTATTCAGTCTATGCGCAACCACTACAACTGTTTTATTCACAAAAAACGAATCCAAGTTTTTATATATGTCGCGTTCATTTGTTGCATCAAGAGAATTGGTAGCTTCATCAAAAATTATCAACGAAGGGTTCTTATATACAGCCCTTGCAATGAGGAGACGTTGTTTTTGACCGGTGCTCAATCCCACCCCATCACTGCCTACAATGGTACGATAACCATAAGGAAGAGACATTATATCTTTATGAATGTTAGCCATACAGCAGGCTGCTTTTATTCCATCAACATCATCCGTAGTACCACACACTGCAACATTTGCAGCAATTGTATCTGAAAAAATGTAACCATCCTGCATAACAACGCCTGCAATCCCCCTCCATTCATCTATATCAATCCTTTCAAATGGAACATCGTCAACCATAATCTTACCATACGACGGTTTGTAAAAACCCAATATCAGTTTTAGAAGGGTTGTCTTCCCGCTGCCACTATTGCCTACGATTGCCGTTGTTTGCCTCGGTTCAATTGTAAAAGAGAGATTCTTGAGTACACAATCTTCAAATACACCGGTTTCATAAGAAAAAGAAACGTTATCGAACAATATGCGCCCAAAGCGAGCCGGAACCGGAAGTCCTGCTACGTTTTTGTCATTTTCTTCAGGGTGTTCAAGTACAGCATCGACTCTTTTATATGAAACTACAACGTCCTGCATTGTGTGAACGAACATAGCCAACCGTTCAACAGGCATACGAACACTTCCCAAGACATATTGAATGGCAAGCATCTCTCCCAAAGTCATTTTCCCATCAATCACCGATAACGCTGATATAAACAATATTATAATATCGGTCAATTTGCATATCAGTACTCCCACAATGCGTTGTATCTGTGACAAGCGAAGTGATTTTACATTAAACTTGAACAACTTGCCTTGAATGTGTCCCCAAATTCTCAGTCGTGGTTTATAACAATTGTTGAGCTTTATATCCTGCATTCCCCTGACATACTGTATTATCTCATCTTGATTCTTTGACATAAGAGCAAAACGTTCATTATCAAGCATACGTCTTCGATGTAGAAACAATGATATGAAAATCACATAAATGACACTACTGACAACAAACATGGCAAAGACCAAGGTGTTATAATAACACAACACCCCACCCATGACTATTAGAGTAAAGAGAGACAACAATATTTCTGCAAACGATTCAGAGACAAAGTTTTCTATTCTATGATATTCATTTACACGCTGCAAGATATCACCGGAACGGCGAGTATCGAAAAAGCGCATAGGAAGACGTACAAGTTTCAGAAGAAAATCGTGTACCATTCTTATGGCAACATTTGAACCGATATACAGGGAAAAGCGGTTTTGTATATAAAGAAATATCGCCGAGGCAAGTATCAAGAACATTTGGCCGGCAAGTACAGCTATCAAAAGATTAACTGAGCCGCTTCCAATTCCATCATCTACTATAATCTGCGTGAGAAAAGGAAGCACCAACTGTAATGCAGACGAAATTACCAGTAACAGCAGAACGATTGCTATGGAACGCCAACGAGATGATATGTGACCAAATAGTTTTTTAAGACCGGAATGTTCCTTAACATTCTTTTTCCCCGACAAGAGCTTTTTTGTCGGTTCAAGCAGAAGAGCAAACCCGTCGCCATCTATTGTAGATACCCATTTTGAATTAAACTCATTATAGGAATACTTTACACTCCCGATTGCAGGATCGGCCACATAAATTCGATTCGGTGTTATCTTGTACACAACCACAAAATGCTTCTGTTGCCAGTGAAGAATACACGGCAATGGAGCTTTCTTGCATAGTTCATCAAAAGAGAGTCTGACAGCTTTGGTTTCAAAACCTAAATTCTGTGCAGTTTTATTCAAAGAAAGCATTGACAGTCCATTCTTTGAATTTCCGCACAACCATCTTATGGTTGCCGCACCGGTGCGGCAACCATAATGACGAGCTATCATAGCAAGACAAGCCGAACCGCAGTCCATACTATCTTGCTGATAAATGAGCTTGAAAGGCATTTACAATAAAAAGATAAAGCAATTAATATCGCCGATAAATCAAGATTTCAGAAATCTGATTTATCCCATAAACTGCTTCTTAGCCATCAACACCTTAACACCATGTTCTCCGGCTACCGTCTTACCATTTTCTTCACGTTCCCTACAGTAACAGGTACAAATGTTACCACAATTGCAAAGTTCCTGATGCAAGCCTGCACCGGCAATGATGTTCGACTGCTCATTCACATTGAGTTCGTTGAAATTCATCAGTTCTGTACTCATAATCGTATATATTTCCATTAGCCTACTCTGTAAGGTTTTCGGCATCCCCTTTAATATAGCAAACCGACTTATCAAGAGGATAATGGATTTATTTACATCAGAAAGAAAGGCTTGAGTTTTATTGTTCCACTATCCTGTCCAATAACAGACATAAAAAAACGTAGGCTATATTCGCATATACCGGATACCTGTGGCCTTCGACTGCCGTACTCCCCGAATAACGGAATAAAGCCCACGTTGTAGAACAACGCAGGCGTATAACTTTATTCCTC